>CAZYVY010000077.1:0-9334 GCA_964651555.1 uncultured Lachnospiraceae bacterium
AATGTTAAAATACATATGTCTTCCGGTGATGTGATGACAGCACCTGTTTTTTCTCCCAATACGGATGTGGCAGAGGGTTCAATGTTACCTTTTTGTGCACAGGGCACGGTGGAGGAAGGAACAAAGCAGCAGGAGGTTTTGGGAAATGCAACAACGGAAAGTGTTGCAGACGAAAAGAAGACACTTTCTGTCAATGCAAAGACCATTCTTTCTCCTTTGGTAGGAACCTTTTATGCAGCTCCTTCCGAGGATGCAGACCCCTTTGTAAAAGTGGGCGACCGGGTAAAGAAAGGGCAGATTATCGCCATCGTGGAAGCAATGAAGCTGATGAATGAAATTGAATCCGAGTATGACGGTGTCATTACGGAGATTCTGGTAGACAATGCAACAGGTGTGGAATATGGTGAAGCATTGTTTGTTGTTGAGTAAGAAGGAGACTAAAATGAAATTAGGTATCAAAGAAATTGAACAGATTATCCCCCACAGACATCCATTTCTTCTTGTAGATTACATTGAAGATATGGTGCCGGGGGAATATGCGGTAGGTTATAAGTGTGTGACATTTCGCGAAGATTTCTTCAACGGACATTTTCCGCAGGAGCCTGTAATGCCGGGTGTTCTCATCATTGAGGCCCTGGCACAGACCGGTGCGGTTGCGGCTTTGAGTCTGGAAGAAAACAAGGGAAAGATTGCATATTTTGCGGGAATCAACAAGTGCAAGTTTAAAGGCAAAGTGGTTCCCGGCGATAAATTAAAACTGGAAACACGTATTGTCCGCAGTAAAGGACCTTTAGGTGTGGGTGAAGCGGTTGCCAGCGTTGATGGTAAGGTAGTAGTTACTGCCGAGCTTTCATTTATGATTGGATAATAAGGCGGAGAATTGAATGATTCATAAAATTTTGATTGCAAACAGAGGAGAAATCGCAGTGCGCATTATTCGTGCCTGCAGAGAATTGGGAATCCAGTCGGTAGCGGTCTATTCGGAAGCGGATAAAGATGCCCTTCATGCCCAGCTTGCTGATGAGGCAGTTTGCATCGGACCGGCACCGTCTAAAGACAGCTATCTGAATATGGAGAACATCATCAGTGCTACCATCAATACCGGTGCAGAAGCAATTCATCCCGGATTTGGTTTTTTGTCCGAGAATCAGAAGTTTGCAAAATTATGTGAAGAGTGCAACATTACGTTTATCGGTCCTTCTTCTGAAATTATCCGTAAAATGGGTAATAAAACAGAAGCACGTAATACCATGATTGATGCCGGCGTTACCGTTATTCCCGGCTGGAACAAAAATGTGGAAAGCGTGGAAGAAGGCAAGGAAATCGCGGCAAAATTAGGATATCCTGTCATTGTTAAGGCGGCTCTCGGCGGCGGTGGCAAAGGTATGCGTGTTGCCATGAGCGAAGAAGAATTTGAAAATGCGTATCTGACGGCAAGAAAAGAAGCGGGCGCGGCATTTGGCGATGATTCAGTGTATATGGAGCATTTTATAGAGAATCCCAGACATGTGGAGGTGCAGATTCTTGCGGATTCCTACGGTAACGTAGTGCATTTGGGTGAGCGTGATTGTTCCATTCAGCGTAACCATCAGAAATTCATTGAAGAGGCACCCTGTAAGGCAATTTCGAAGGAATTGCGCGCGCGTATGGGCGAGCAGGCGGTAAAGGCGGCCAAGGCGGTAGGCTACGAAAATGCCGGAACCATTGAATTTCTTGTGGAAAATGAAAAAGAATTTTATTTTATGGAAATGAATACAAGAATCCAGGTAGAGCACCCTGTAACGGAGTGGATTACCGGCGTGGATTTGATTAAGGAGCAGATTAAAATTGCTTCCAAAGAAAAGTTGTCCTTTACGCAAGAGGACGTTCGTATGGAAGGGCATTCCATAGAGTGCAGAATCAATGCGGAGAATCCGGAGAAGAACTTCCGTCCTTCCCCCGGTAAGATAGAGAATCTTTATTTACCCGGCGGCAAGGGAATTCGTATGGATACTGCCATTTACAGCGGATACGAGATTCCACCCTACTATGATTCCATGATAGCAAAATTAATTGTACACGGAACCACCAGGGAAGAAGCATTACGCAAGATGCGCAGTGCTTTGGGAGAAGTTATCATTGAGGGAATCGACACAAATGTGGATTATTTGTATGAAATGATTAGTGATATGGCAGAGGCTGAAATCTTAAGCGAGGCATAAGCCAAAGAATGTAAATTTGATTTGGCAGGAATGTCATATCTTGGAGGCGAATTATGAAGCTTGGTGCAAGATTTAAAAAAGAGGACGGACGACTTGAAAAGGCAGCAAGAGAGAAGAATGCGGCTGAAGTACCGGAGGGACTTTTTAAGAAGTGTAATATGTGTAAGGCGCCGGTATATGTGGAGGAAGTAAAAGAAAATCTCTACATTTGTCCAAAGTGCCACGGTTACTTCCGTATGAGTGCTTACAAAAGAATAGCTTCCGTGGTAGAACCCGGCACTTTTGAGTGTTGGGACGAAGGCTTGAAAACAAGCAACCCTTTGAATTACAAAGGTTATGAAGATAAAATCGCTGCATTACAGGAAAAAACCGGACTGGATGAAGCGGTAATTACCGGTACAGGATTAATTGGTGCCAATAAGGTTGTACTTGCAGTATGTGATGGTCGTTTTATGATGGCAAGTATGGGGCATGTGGTAGGAGAGAAGATTACACGTGCCGTTGAACGTGCAACAGAAGAAAAACTTCCGGTAATTATTTTTGCCTGCTCCGGCGGCGCAAGAATGCAGGAAGGTATTGTATCGCTGATGCAGATGGCAAAAACATCTGCCGCCCTGAAGCGTCATAGTGATGCCGGAAATCTTTATATATCTGTGTTAACAGATCCGACAACGGGGGGAGTAACTGCAAGCTTTGCCATGCTGGGGGATATTATTCTGGCAGAACCCAATGCGCTGATTGGATTTGCAGGTCCCAGAGTCATTGAACAGACCATTGGTCAAAAGTTACCGAAAGGCTTCCAGAGAGCAGAGTTTTTACTGGACCATGGTTTTGTGGACGCTATTGTAAAAAGAGAAGAAATGCATGATACCTTAAAATGTATCTTAGATATGCACAGACTTGGTGCTGTTGAATTACAGGAGCAGACCACAGACAACGAAATCAAGAAAAGCAGTATGAGTGCGTGGGATAAGGTTTTACTTTCCAGGAAGAAAGACCGTCCTGTGGGAATGGATTATATTGATAACTGTTTTACGGATTTTATAGAGTTTCATGGAGACAGATATTTCAGTGACGACCACTGTATCGTAGGCGGTATTGCATATTTTAAGGGAATGCCGGTTACGGTAATTGCCCAGTGTAAGGGGAAAAATACCAAGGAAAATGTATTCCGCAATTTCGGAATGCCTTCGCCGGACGGTTATCGTAAAGCGTTGCGTCTGATGAAACAGGCAGAGAAATTTAACAGACCGGTAATTTGCTTTGTGGATACGCCGGGAGCGTTCTGCGGATTGGAAGCAGAGGAACGCGGACAGGGTGAGGCAATCGCAAGAAATCTTTATGAAATGTCAAGTCTAAAAGTACCTGTATTTTCTCTGATTATCGGAGAAGGCGGTAGCGGAGGTGCTCTTGCCATGGCAGTTTCCGATGAAGTGTGGATGTTAGAGAATTCCGTGTATTCTATTTTGTCACCGGAAGGATATGCATCTATTCTTTGGAAAGACAGTTCCCTTGCCAAAGACGCGGCACGTGTCATGAAAATGACCGCACAGGATTTATACGAAATGAAAGTAATTGACGGTATAATTAAAGAGCCGGAAAAATTCAATGATGATAGTTTTTATAAGGTGGCAACACAGATAAAAAATGTCATTGAAGGCTTCTTGTTCAGACAAAAAGATAAATCCGGTGAAGCGCTTGCACAGGAAAGATATGAAAGATTTCGAAAATTTTAACTTTATATTAACTTACTTTTGTGATAAAATAATTTGAAAGGGAAAGAATTATAGCGGTGTAGAGTTTTTTCGACACATAAAGATAAGGAGTTATTATATTGAGTATACATGATACAGTAAATGACATTTTAGTTAATTTATTTAGGGAAATTCTTGTTGTAGAAGAGAAGGCAATTATTACGGGTGAGTTTCAGGACATCACTGTAAATGATATGCATATTATTGAGGCAGTAGGCTTGGAGGGACGTAATATGTCTGCCATTGCTAAGTCTCTTGGCATTACAGTAGGTTCCCTTACCACTTCAATGAACGGTCTTGTGAAAAAGGAATACGTGGTTCGTGAGCGTAGTGAAGAGGACAGACGTGTGGTTATGATTAATTTAACGGAAAAAGGTGAGCGTGCTTTTGCCCAGCATAAGACATTTCATGATGAAATGACGGAAGCGGTAATTGCGACTTTAGACGAAAAAGAGATCCCAACGTTAACCAATGTGTTGCAGGGACTGATTAAGTTTTTCCGGGAATATCATCCGGGACAGTAATTTTATGAAGCAGAAATGGCGGTTGGCTTGGGCTGACCGCTTTTTTATTTGTATTGGAATACATAGCTTTAGAGGAGTTATGTAATTGGAGTGTATTTTTCAAGTGCTATTTTCATACTATATAAAAAAACGATTAAGAGAATTGTATGGACAGTCAGAAAATCGAAAACCTGTTAAATTTATCTTTATCCGTCAATGTGGAGGAGCGTGAGCAGTCGGCTCTGTTGCGGGAAGGATTTGACATACTGAATAATACCTGGGAAATCATTATAAAATATCAGGGAGATATTGAACGCTACGAATCAGACTTAATTAAAATAGAGCCGTTGATTGCGGGATATGCCATTGCAACACTGCCGGATGCTCTGCTGGAGGATTTTGTAGCATTACCGGAAATTGAATATGTGGAAAAGCCGAAGCCTTTTTATTTTCAGGATATTACGGCACAAAGAGAGAGCTGTATCAGTGCGGTAACCGATAGTGAACCTTATCTTACAGGGAAGGGTGTGTTGGTAGCCATACTGGACAGCTCTGTTGATTTTTATAATGAGAATTTTAGAAATGCAGATGGAAGTACAAGGATTGAGGCATTGTGGGATCAGTCAATTGAACCGGATGCGGAGGTGGGACTTTTGCCACCGGAAGGGTTTCAAACGGGAGTGGAATTTACCAAAATGCAGATTGATGAAGCATTGCAGACAGGGAGTGAAACCGAAGCAAGACAACGGATTCCCACGATTGATGTCAGTGGACACGGAACAGCGGTGGCAGGAATACTTGCAGCGGGGGGCACGGATGAGGAACCTTTTCGTAAAGGAGTTGCACCGGAAAGTTCCCTGCTGATTGTCAAGCTTGGAGCACAGCGGGAGAATGCATTTCCCAAGACCACGGAAATTATGCGTGGTGTGACCTATGCATTACGTAAGGCACAGGAATTGCAGATGCCGTTGGTGATTAATTTGAGTTTTGGAAATACATATGGTGATCATAGAGGCAATTCTTTATTGGAGCGTTTTCTGGACAATGCGGCAGAAATGGGACGGACGTCTATCGTAGTGGGAAGTGGTAATGAAGGAGCTGCAGGCGGACATGTGGAAGGCTTAGTACGAAGTGGTCAGACGGAGCGTGTGGAATTAGCGGTATCCGAATATGAATCATCCTTAAATGTACAACTTTGGAAATATTATCAGGATGTATTTGAGGTAGTATTGATTACCCCTTTCGGCGAAAGCATTGAAATTCCTATGGATATACCGGGTGCCTATCGGTATCGTACAGACAATTTGGCGTTACTGATTTATGTGGGTCAACCATTGCCTTATATGGTATTTCAGGAATTGTACATTGATTTTATACCGGAGAATGGAGGCGGTATCGGAAATGACCTGAATGTAACAGAAATAAGTCGCGGAAGAGGAAATTATATCCCGGCAGGTATTTGGACGTTTGAACTGCTGCCGCGTAGTATTGTATACGGAGGTTATCAGTTCTTTTTGCCGGGCAGTACTACAAGAAGTGAAGGGACACGATTTTTCAGAGAGAGTCCGCAGGTAACATTGACGGTGCCTTCTACAGCTACCAGAGTGATAACAGTAGGTGCATATGATATATATACCGGTGGTGTGGCAGACTTCAGCGGCAGAGGCTATGTGTTTCGGCAAATGATGGGGAATGCCAGGAATGGGTCTTTGGGTAGTTTGAACAGGCAGGATAGCTTGGCTATGGAATTGTTGCCAACCCTGATCAACACTGTGAAACCTGATTTGGTGGCTCCCGGAGTAGATATTGAAACCGTGTCGGTTCGTGGTGGTTATACAAGGGTTAGCGGAACCTCCTATGCAACACCTATGGTGGCAGGAGCGGCGGCTCTTTTGATGGAATGGGGCATTGTAAGGGAAAATGATCCATATTTATATGGCGAAAAGTTAAAAGCATATTTACAGAAGGGGGCAAGGCCTATTCCGGGGGAAGAAAAACTGCCTGACGACAGAGCGGGGTGGGGTGCACTTTGTCTTGCAGACAGTATTCCCGATTAGGATTGCCAAACCGTGTATTTGCAGATACAATAGAGGATATAAGAGTAACAAAAAAGGCAACGAAAAATCAACCATAAAAGTAATTACGTGTATACAGCGTAGATAAGATTTATTGTGTAATAAACAAGGAGTCGTTATGGATACAATCAGAGCGGTAAATTCTTGGGATGAAGAATATGAAGGACCTGAGGGTACGGATAAGCTTCGTGGTGAATGTGCAAAACTGTATATGGAATTAAGGGATATAGAGATTCGGCTGGAGGATTTAAAATATCGCCAGGCGAGATGTCGTAGGATTTATTCCGTGTGTGTGGTTTTAGCGGTGGTTATATTTGTGATTGCTTTGGTTGTTGGTGGAGTGCAGTTGTTTTATTGGGTGCAGCCAATATCCGGAGTAATAGCAACGATTGTAAATGGCGGAATGATAATTGCAGCATTGGTTGGGGGTATATCATCCGTTATTTTCTTTAGTGCTATGTCTGTGAAATCGTTTTGGGCGGAATGTGCGAATTTCCTTCGGATTAACAAATTGGAGATACGAAGACTCGGATGTATCCGTGAGAAAAGTGCCATCGAGGTAAGACTTGCAAATTTGGAAGCAGAGATTGCAGGGAAAGAAGTATAATGTGCTTGCATTTTGACATAGAATGTTTTATCCTATCCATACAGGTTTTGTTCCTCTGTCTGGAGGAGACATATCTATGAACAAGTCTAAATCTTTACAAGAGTTAAATCTAATTGATTCTTTTTTATTCAGTGCTTTTACTGAAAATACCCAAAATGCAAAGTTAATTGCAAAGCTGATTATTGAAAGAGCTACGGGCAGAAAAATAGGAGATGTTTCGGTTCTTTCGGAGAAACAATTACTCGGTGTGGATCAAAAACATCATGGCATCCGTATGGATTTGTATATTATGGAATATGAAAATCATAATATAGCCAAAGTATATGATATTGAACCGAATAAATATAATGTTTCAGAATTACCGAAAAGAAGTCGATATAATCAGGATATTACGGATGTTAATCTGCTTGATGCGGGAAAACATTATAAGGAGTTGCCGGATTATATTTCTATTTGGATTGTATCGGAAGACCCTTTTGGTAAGAACAGAATGGTGTATACTGTTCAGAATAGAGTGATTGAAGATTACAATATTCGATATGATGATGGTGCAACAAAAATTTTTCTTTATGTGAACGGTGAGATTGGCGGTACGGAAGACTTACGAAAATTATTACAGTATTTTAGTCGTTCAGAAGAACAAAATGCAACGGATAGAGAGTTATTGGAACTTCATGCTATGGTTGAACATATGAAGAGTAGCAGAGAAATGGGGGAACGATACATGACACTGCAGGAATATCTTGAATATGAAAAAGAAGAAGGATATCAGGAAGGAAGAAAAGAAGGATATCGAGAGGGTAAAGAAAGAGGATATCTGGAAGGTAAAAATGCCGGTATGAAGGATGGAATAGAACAAGGAATAGAACAAGGAATAGAACAAGGAATAGAACAAGGTATAGAACAAGGTATAGAACAAGGTATCCGGCATGCAATTAAAACAATTGTGAAAACTTTAAGACAAGCTAATATTTCTGAAGATGAAATACGAATTATGATTGTTAATAGCTTTCAACTTTCTGATGATGACGTCGAACATTTATTAAAATAGTAACTATACAAATCTAAATTCAAAAATGAGGAACAAACCTGTAATAATTTAAGCATCGTAAAAAGACGGTGCTTATTCTTTTTAAAAAAATGTAAATAGTGTATTGACACGGTGTATATATTGTGTATATTATATATATACAATGTTGCGATGCAAAATGTAACGATTGTAAGCATGCATAAAATAATTACATTTAAAAACAACGCGCGAGGTAACAAATGGACATTATTATTACAAACCAGTCGGACAGACCGATTTATGAGCAGATCATGGACCAGATTAAGGCTCAGATTATGAACGGCGAATTGAAAGAAGGGGACGCCCTTCCGTCAATGCGACTTCTGGCCAAAGAACTGCGAATCAGTATTATTACAACCAAGAGAGCCTATGAGGAATTGGAGCGGGAAGGCTATATTGAATCCTACACAGGCAAGGGTAGCTTTGTCAAAGGTGTGAACCACGAGATGGTGAAAGAAAGTGTTATGTTTGAAATTGAAAACCTGATGGAAGAGATGCTTGAAAAAGCTGAACTTGCCAAGGTTTCTTTTGACGAGCTTGTGGAGCGAATGAAGCTTTTATACGAAGAGAAGGAGAGTCAGAGCAATGAATAAGGAAGATAGAATGGAAGCGGCAGCAGATACTGCGGTACATACAGAGAATGACTATGTCATTGAGTTAAAAGATGTCACCAAGGATTACGGCGATTTCGTTTTGGATAAGGTGAGTTTCAACATTCCAAGAGGCTGTATTTGCGGTTTCGTAGGCCAGAACGGTGCCGGTAAAACTACCACAATCCGTTTGATTATGGATATTATTGCTGCAAATTCCGGCGAGATGAAGGTGTTCGGCAGAGATATGCATACAGAAGGTAAAATCTTAAAAGATGATATCGGCGTGGTATTTGATGAGATGGGCTTCCATGATTTTTTAACAGGTAAGCAGATTAACCAAATCATGGGCAAAATGTACACCAACTGGAGCGAGGAAGTTTTTACCGGGTACATGAAGCGTTTCGGTCTTCCCATGAAGAAAAAATGCGGCAAATTTTCACGCGGTATGCGTATGAAATTACAGATTGCGGTAGCAATGTCTCATGGTGCGAAACTTCTTATCATGGATGAACCTACCAGTGGTTTGGACCCT
>CAZYVY010000078.1:0-8959 GCA_964651555.1 uncultured Lachnospiraceae bacterium
AGACCTACAAGATTCAGGTTAGAACTTACAAGAAAGTAGAAGGAGTGGGAACCTTCTATTCAGCATGGAGTGCTGCAAAGACGGTAAGTTTGTAAAGGTATAAGATAATCCTACATTGGAAGCTTTATAAAATACTGAATCGAACAACTGCAGACCTTATATATATACTTAATTTTTCCCGTGCATTTCATTGACAATTTATCAGTACAATGATAGAATAAAACATGAATTGTCAGTCAATTATGATTACAAAAGAGAAATTGAAAGAAAATTTGATTGGTATATATTTATTCAAAGGAGAGACAGGATATGGCGAAGAAAAATGGAGCACAGTCAGTAGAAGTGGTAAACGGAAGAAGAATTATTGTATCTGCAGGTGTGGGAAAGACCAACCCGGACGAATTAAAGTGGCTTACTGAGACAGTGTTGGAGGAAGCAAAGGCTTGGAAGTTCAGAGGCTGGGCATATGTGGCAGATTGTTCACAGATGGCACCCGTTTCACCGGAGGAAGGCGGAATTCTTGTAGAAATGACGAAGAAGTTTGTGGAAGCGGGATGTAAGGCATTTGGATTTGCGGAAGGCAAGTCCATTATGTTGAAGGTTCAGGCAAAGAAGAATACAGAACGCTCTGCTACCGGTATTCCTGAGGGACACTTTGAAACAGTGGATGAAGCGCTTGCGTGGATTAAAGAAGAAGTGGGAATGTAAGTACCATACGGTGCGGAAGGCAAACTTTTCAGCGTCTCCTTAGAGACAAGTAGGAAACGGAGACTTATAGATGCAAAATAAACCATTACAGGTTCTAAACCTGAACAATTCATTTTTATTCAGTGTATCCACTGACATTCTCTTCTGAATCAATCAGTATACATTCTACTTTATCCAAAGTTTCGATATATGCTAACGCACGTTCTCTGCCTAATACAAAACAGGTAGTACTCAATGCGTCTGCCTGCATGGAAGACTCGCATAATATGGTTACACTTACCAGGTCGCTATTTACCGGATATCCTGTGTCAGCATCCAGAATATGATGATAATATACGTTGTCATAAGTAAATCCGCGTTCATATGTGCCTGAGGTAACTGCAGAACTGTCGTTTAGACTTACTGTAGTAAAAGCGGTGCCTGCCGGAGAAAAAGGCTTCTGTATGCCTACGGTATACCCGTTTCCGTCCGGTTTGCTGCCGATGGCACAGACATTGCCGCCAAGGTTTATCAGGGCAGATGTGACACCTTGGGAAACCAGGTATTCCTTTAATTTATCTGCAATATAGCCTTTGGCAATGAACCCTAAGTCAATGGCAGCTTCAGAATCTTTTAAGGTGACGGTATTATTTTCGCCAAGCACAATTTGTTTGTAGTCCACATGGGAGAGGAGAGATTTGATTTCTTCCGCTGTGGGAGGTATTTGTTCTCTGGTGGTGTCTGTGAAATTCCATGCATCCATAAGGGGAGCGATGGTGATATCAATTTTACCGTTCGCCAATTCGCAGTAATACAGTGCTTCTTCAAGCAGTGAGTATGTTTCTTCTGATACGGCAACCGGCATACCGTCACTGTGATTGATATTCCAGATATCGCTTCCCTCTACGGTTCTGCTTAACCTGTTTTCATAGGTTTCGCAGAGTTGAAAACATTCTTCTGCCAGTATTGCATCCTTTTCGTGATAAAAGGTCAGGCTGACTATCGTATTAAAATAATACCCGTTATAGGTAAGGGGCTGATTGTTAGGGGTACAGCCGGCAAACACGGTAAGAAGCATTACACAAAGCAAAAGGACAGATATGAATTTTTTATGATAATGTGTGCAAGTAGTATTTTCCATGATTTTATTATATATCAAAACAACCAAAAGCAAATGCTTTTTCCAAAGTTTTTCATAGAAGTTTTATTTTCACGGCTTGAGAAAACGAAGAATCTATATTATGATGAATGATAGTAGTAATAATTTTGGAAAGAAACCCAGAGGAAGAATATATGCGTTTGGAAGATCGTTATGAAGATGAGGGTACATGGAGAGGAAGCAGCTTTTTATGGGGTTCCATAATTAGTGTGGGAGCATTTCTTTTGGTTGTTTTAGGCTGTGTTCTGTTTGTTAACAGGGAAACATTATTTAAGTCATCCAATCCCTCACAAAGTGTTGCTGTTGAAAGGGAATCGGAGTCGGAAGAAAATTATATAATCAGCGGAAGCACTTTGGTATCCAATGACTTGGATATCTGGGATGATTATCCTAAGGAAGAAGAGAGTGAAATTGTATCGGAGGTTGTTTCGGAAGAACCCAGTGAGGATGATCCAAGTGAAGGCGGAACCAAAACATTGGTAGAATTTGCAGATGGAAGTGAGTCATGGTTTTCCATTAGTAAATATCTGCCCCAGAATGAATATGACAATGCCGGATTTGTGTTGGGAAATAACCGCATGGCTTATTATGTTGATGGAAAGAAAGCATCTTATGCCGGAATTGATATTTCAAAATACCAGGGCTATGTTGATTTTAATGATGTAAAAAAAGATGGAATTGATTTTGTCATTATAAAAATGGGTTCCAGAGGATACAGTACCGGACAAATTACCTTGGATGATTATTATATGGATAATATCAAGAGAGCGACGGATGCAGGCTTGGAAGTTGGTGTTTCTTTTTCTTCCCAGGCAATTACCATTGAAGAGGCCAAGGAAGAAGCGGCTTTTGTTTTGGAATATCTGACCGACTATGAAATCAGTTATCCTGTGGTTTTCGTAATGGAACATATTACCAACGATACAGCACGTATTGATGCACTTACCAAAGAAGAGAAGACGCAGATTACGCAGGCTTTTTTGGAAGATATTGAAGCGGCAGGATATAACACTATGATTTACGGGGATAAAGAATGGCTGTTTACGGATATCAATTATGCGGCTCTGTCCAAATATGATATATGGTTATCTCAGGAGAAGGACTTGCCGGACTATCCTTATCGTTTTTACATGTGGCAGTACAGTCAAAAAGGAACCGTGGACGGAGTATCCGGTCAGGTTCCCTTAAGCATCAGCTTTATTGATTATACCATAAAATAAAAATTGCCACTTTTTCTTAATAGGATAAGCTACAACAAAGTGGCAATGGTTTTATACTATGTAATTGATGATGCGGGGACTGATTTCCAAGGAGGAATAAATCTCCGCATATTCTTTGGGAGAAATATCTTCAATAAAGTTCTGCATATATTGTTTTTTGCTGCCTTTTTTGTGCAGGATATCAATGGCTTTATTATAAGCAATGGCTGCCCGGGTTTCGTCCGGATATTCTCCCACCTTAACGTTGCCTTTTATATGAATTCTGGTAATATAAGTGGCATTTTGCAATCCCGGACGCATACTGACACCGTGGTAGCGGTTGGTAATGCTGATGTTTGCATAGCGGAAATCATTCTCATCTTTGTTGATAAAAAAATAATCTCTTCCGGGAACTGCATAATTCATAATGCCGTAACGGTTCAATATATTGACTTGCATACCATAATCGGAAACAAAAAGATGTTTTCCTCTTGCCATGATTTTATGGGAAGAATAATAAAATAAATCATCTTTGTCGAATTTTAAAATCCGTTCGGGAGAAAGATAATAAAGAAAGAAACTGGGGCGGAGATAAATCGGAGTGGGAAAGTAGATTTTGTTATCTCTTAAGTTGTGTAAAACCACCCACTTTTCATAAGGCATAACGCATGTTGAGGGATAATCTTCTACATGACTGTCGTAGGATTCCAAAATCTGACGCGCCAAAAGATAGCAGCTGTTGGCTGCTTTTTTTGTATCATAACTGCCTAAACTGATGTGTTTACCGTGATAAGTCATGGAGGCGCGATAATATATGGTATTGTCTTTTTTACGGGCTGTGTATACCCCGGCATCATTTTTTCCCATATCTGAATCATATCATAAAACAGGGATTTCATAAAGTACAGTTTTTTATCGGAATAGTAATTTTTACTCTTTTTTCTGCATAGAATGATAGAAGGGGTAGAAATTGGATAAGCCTTTAGTCTGTCCATAAAAAGGATGATATATGTGTAAAAAATATATGGTTATTTTGCTTGTTATAAATCTGATGTTTATCATATCATTGATATATGGAGAAAAAAGTGAAACAGAAACGGTTAGTAGGGAATATTCGGATATAGCCGGGTCCTGCCCGGTTATTGATTTTCAATCCGTAGACAAAAAAGTAGTATTTTGTATCAGTTCCGGTGAAAAAGAGCTTCTGTGCAAAATTGTGGAGGCGGAAGCCGGTGGTGAAGACCGCACAGGGAAAATTTTGGTTGCTAATGTAATTTTAAACCGGCTGGGGGATAATCGGTTTCCGGACACCATAGAAGGTGTAATATACCAGCAACAGGAGGGTGTCGCACAATTTTCGCCGGTGGCGGACGGCAGACTTGAAACGGCGGTTCCTGATGAAGAAACCGTAGAAGCGGTGGAGGCGGCTTTGGCAGGAGAGGATTATTCCCAAGGAGCATTATATTTTATGGCACGCCGTTATGCTGATAATGAAAATATAAAATGGTTTGATGATACGCTGGACAGGGTATATATACATGGCGGGCATGAGTTTTATAAGTAAAGAGTTATGGATAATTGTAAGGTTTTATGATTTGCATATGGGAAAGGAGTGTGCTATAATAGGCATAATAATGTAGTTTGGTGTTAGTCTGCCCGAATAAGAAAGTATATACAAATGAGATTGTATGAAAAGAGAAAAGGACTACACGGAATGGAGGAAGTATGAACGTACAATACAGAAGCTCGCGAGGCGGTCAGGAAACTGTCAGCGCATCTTGGGCGATTATCAAGGGACTTGCGGAAGACGGAGGTCTTTTTGTGCCGGACCATTTCCCTAAATTAGAGAAAACGCTGGAAGAATGTTCTCAGTTAGATTATAAAGAACTGGCATATGAAGTAATGAAACTTTTTCTTTCTGATTTTACGGAAGAAGAGTTGAAAAACTGTATTGCAAAAGCATATGATGAAAAATTCGATACAGAAGAAATCGCACCTTTGGCTGAAGTGGACAACGCATATTATTTGGAATTGTTCCACGGAGCAACCATTGCATTTAAGGATATGGCATTATCCATTTTGCCTCATTTAATGACAACGGCAGCTAAGAAGAATAATGTAAATCAGGAAATTGTGATTTTGACTGCAACTTCCGGAGATACCGGAAAAGCAGCACTTGCAGGTTTTGCCGGTGTAGAGGGAACACGAATCGTTGTTTTTTATCCGAAAAACGGTGTTTCGGCCATTCAGGAAAAACAGATGGTTACCCAAAAGGGAAGCAATGTAAAAGTAATTGGTATTACCGGAAATTTTGATGATGCCCAGACCGGTGTAAAGAATATTTTCGGTGATAAGGAAATGGCGGAAGAACTTGCACAGGCAGGTTTCCGGTTCTCTTCTGCAAACTCCATCAATATCGGACGTTTGGTGCCTCAGGTTGTTTATTATGTATATGCATATGCAAAATTGGTAAAGGAAGGAAGAATTAAGGCAGGCGATGCCATTAATGTAACCGTACCTACCGGCAATTTTGGAAATATACTTGCGGGATATTATGCAAAGCAGATTGGTGTACCTATCAATAAATTGATTTGTGCATCCAATGAAAATAAGGTGTTGTATGATTTCTTTGAAACCGGTTGTTATGACAGAAACCGTGAATTCATTTTAACAAGTTCGCCATCAATGGATATTTTGATTTCAAGTAATTTGGAACGTCTGATTTATCTGATTGCAGGCAGTGATGCTGATAAAAATCGTGAATTGATGAAGGCGTTGTCTGTAGATGGGAAATATACCATTACGGAAGAGATGAAAGAGCGGTTAAAAGATTTTGCAGGTGGATTTGCTGATGAAAAACAAGTAGCAGAAACCATTCGTCGTGTCTATGAAAAGACCGGTTATGTGATGGATACCCACACAGCGGTTGCGTCTACGGTTTATGAACAATATCGTTTGGAGACAAAGGATGAGACACCGACGGTAATTGTGTCTACCGCTAGTCCTTTCAAGTTTACAAGAAGTGTTATGGAATCAATTGTGGGGGCAATTGATGACAAGAGTGACTTTGAATTAATTGATAAGCTTTCTGAAATCGCAAATGTTAGTATTCCAAAGGCAATTGAGGAAATCAGAAACGCAGAAGTTTTACATGATACAGTTTGCGATAAAGAAGATATGAAGTTACAGGTGAAGAAATTCTTGGACCTGTAGTTTGGAGAAGGCAATGGAGAAAGCAAAACACATTCTTATAGTGGATGATGTTACCACAAATTTAAAATTGGCGGCTGAGGTTTTACAGGGACACTATAAGTTGTCCATGGCAAAATCCGGGGCTCAGGCAATACAGTTTTTGCAGAAAGCAAAACCTGATTTGATTCTTTTGGATATCAGAATGCCTGAAATGGATGGTTATCAGACATTGGAAATTATTAAGTCAAACCCGAATACCGCAAATATTCCGGTAGTGTTTTTGACAGTGGATGACCAGCGTGAAAGCGAAATAAAAGGTCTTAAGATGGGAGCGATGGACTTCATTTTAAAACCTTTTGAACCCGGTGTTATGCTGAGCAGAATAGATAAAATTCTTCAGATTGAAGATTTGCGTAAGAACCTTTCTATCAGTGCCCGAAAAGATGTATTAACCGGTCTTTGGAACCGTAAGCATCTGGAGGATGAGGTGGAACGTTTCCTGGATGAGAACGGACAACATGCTGTTTTTTTGATTATGGATATTGATAATTTTAAGCAGGTAAACGATAACTTTGGTCATATTATGGGTGACGCCGTGTTAGTCGGTATTGCAAATGTCCTGAAAGACAGTGTGGGTTCAAGAGATGCAGCAGCCAGAATTGGTGGCGACGAGTTTGCTGTTTTTTTGAAGGGTGATTATTCCGAGAGCGAAGTCCGCGAATATTGTGAAATGATCATCAATCAGGTTGTAGGCGAGATTGGCCGGGTGGTTGGACAGCCGGATGTTGTCTCACTTTCTATCGGTATCGCTATGGTTCCTGCTGATGCGTATGATTATATGGGGCTTTATGCAAAAGCAGACAAGGCATTATATCACGTGAAACAGAACGGTAAAAATGATTATCATTTCTTTAGTCAGCAGGAAGAAATCCCGGAAGATGTGGAGCCGATGAATAAGAATGCTGTAGATATGGAAAAGCTGGAGCAGGTGGTTGCGGAACGTGGTTTTGTAGAAGGTGCATATCGTGTAGAATATGACGGATTCAAGCATATTTATCATTTTGTTTCACGAAGTATCGGAAGAACGGGTCAGACTGTACAAATGGCTTTATTTACCATTAATTACATTAAAAGTATGGGTGTAACACCGGAAATTCTTAATAAAGCCATGAAGGAGTTGGAGCGTGCTATTATTGTTTCGCTTCGTCAGGGGGATGTTACTACCCAGTATAGTAGTTTTCAGTATGTGGTGCTTCTTATGAGTACAAATCAGGAAAATGCGGAAAGAGTAGCACAGAGAATATTGAATACATGGGAAGAAATGAATGAATATGAAGGTATTCAGTTGGATTATTCCATTAAACAGGTTGAAGCCAGAAACAGATAGTTTTGATAAATATTAAGAAAGGGTGTCCTAAGCGGACACCCTTGTTTGTTATTTGTAATTAACGCTCTTCAAGAGGAATATAATCCATATCTTCGTGAATCGGTCTGTATGCGGGACGGATGATTTTACCGTTATTTGCAAGTTCTTCCAAACGGTGCGCGGACCAGCCGACGATTCTTGCCATGGCAAACATGGGAGTGTAGAGTTCGTGAGGGAGTCCAAGCATGTTATAAATAAAGCCTGAATAGAAGTCTACATTAATGCTTACACCCTTATACATCTTACGTTCTGATGCAATGATTTCAGGAGCGAGACGTTCTACCAATGAATAAAGTTCAAATTCCGCCATAAGACCTTTTTCAGCAGAAAGTTCATCTACGTATTGCTTTAAAATGACTGAACGGGGATCGGACTTAGAATAAATTGCATGACCCACACCGTAAATCAAACCTGCATGGTCGAAAGCGTCTTTATTAAGAAGTCGTTTTAAGTAATTTGCAACTTCATCCTCGTCTTTCCAGTCTTTTACTTCTTTTTTCATGTCTTCAAACATCTGTACAACTTTAATGTTAGCACCACCGTGACGGGGACCTTTTAATGAGCCGATGGCAGCCGCAATAGCAGAATAAGTATCGGTTAAGGTAGAGGTAACAACATGAGTAGTAAAAGTAGAATTATTACCGCCACCGTGTTCCATATGAAGAACCAGAGCAATATCAAGTAACTGGGCTTCGAGCTCGGTATATTTGCTGTCAGGTCTTAACATATGAAGAATGTTTTCGGCTGTTGATAATTCCGGTTTGGGATTATGTATATACATACTCTTGCCGTCATGATAATGATTATATGCATGATAACCGTAAATGCTCAACATAGGGAACATACTGATTAACTGCAGGGACTGTCTTAATACGTTGGGAAGAGAGGTGTCATCTGCTCTGTCATCATAAGAGTAAAGAGTAAGGACACTTCGTGCCAAGGTATTCATCATATCCTTGCTTGGAGCCTTCATAATAATGTCACGGACAAAACTTGTAGGTAAGGTACGATAACCTGCTAACATTTTTTTGAATATTTCAAGTTCAGCCGTATCAGGCAATTTATCAAAGAGAAGAAGATAAGTTACTTCTTCAAAACCAAAACGGTTTTGCTCAGCAAATCCTTTTACCAGATCCTTTACATTATATCCGCGATAAAAAAGTTCACCGTGAGTGGGAACCTGTTCGCCGTTTACCAGTTTGTTTGCTCGCACGTCTGATATATGGGTAAGTCCGGCAAGAACGCCTTTTCCGTTTAAATCTCTTAATCCACGTTTTACTTCATATTTTGTAAAGA
>CAZYVY010000079.1:0-8846 GCA_964651555.1 uncultured Lachnospiraceae bacterium
CTTCGATACCGTTTGAAAGACGAACTCTGGCGATCTTTCTAAGAGCTGAGTTAGGCTTCTTAGGTGTAGCAGTCTTAACTGCTGTACACACACCTCTCTTCTGAGGAGAAGGAGCTTCAACAGCCTTCTTGTGTAAAGAGTTATAGCTTCTCTGTAAAGCAGGAGCTGTAGACTTCTTTACTGTTGTCTGTCTTCCCTTACGTACTAACTGATTAATTGTGGGCATTCAATTTCACCTCCTATGATAATATTTTAATTTTTGTCTCGCTTTATACATTTTCTGTAAAAAAGCGCCACAATAAAAACATGCATAAACATGCACGCTAAATCATTATACTTTTAGGGCATTTTATTGTCAATCATTTTTTGCGTATTTTTTAAGTTTTTCGAATAAAAAAAGCGTTCTTATTATTTTTATCAAATTTCACTGATGTTTTTCTTATAATGATGGCTTCTGTACTCCTTCGGCGTCACTCCCCTGTATTTTTTAAATATATCAATAAAAGCACTTTGTGAAGAATATCCCAAAGCCAAAGCTATCTCAAGATACGTATGATCCGAATACACCAGCATATTGGCCGCAGTGGATATCTTAGCCTCTGCTACATAATCCTTTACCGTTACACCCATTTCCTTATAAAAAAGCTTTGCATAGTAATCCGCAGACAATCCTACCCGCGCTGCAATTTCTTTTACACTGAGCTTTTCATGAAGATGGTCATATATATAATCCACACTTTTGCGGATATGTATGGAATATACTTCTTCCTTTTTTAATTCCCTCATTCTCCTTGCAAAGTCCAGCTGCATCTCTTCCATTAAATCAATCAGCATATTTACCGAGGTGCATCTGTCGCCTCTTTTTATATAGATGTCGCTCAAGGTATATGCCGCATCATGATTCATACCGGCTTCCACGCAAACCCGGGATACCATAGCTGCGGAAACCACAAAATGGTACATCACGTTTCTTACCGGATTGTCCGAAAGCTCACCTTTTCCTTTGAAAAAATCTTTGCGTATCAACGCAAAATTCTTTTTCACGCCCTCCACATCTCCGGAGCGAATGACCATATAACGCTCAAATTCACTTTGAAAGGCAGTTCTGATAAAACCGCTCTCCTTCTGCACATATAATCTGTAATTCAAATCGCGATTGGTATTCATATATCTGCACCCTTTTCTCTTTATTTAATCCCTTATCATTTTCCTATACATTCCTATCATATCATATCGGCTTTTTGTTACAAAAACAAGTTTTTTATTATAAACTGTCACCTATTCTTACTATAATATCAATAGAGGAAAAATCAAATGGAACAGACAAAAGATTTAACGGAGGGGAAGGTACTTCCGCAGATGTTGCGGTTTTACTTCCCCATGTTTTTTACAAATATGCTTCAGCAGGTATACAATATTGCGGACACTGCCGTCGTAGGAAAAGGTCTTGGAGACGACTCGTTAGCAGCCGTGGGCAACATGTCATCCCTTTCTTTTTTAATTGTTGGATTCTCGGTAGGACTTGCCAATGGTTTCTGCGTCCCCATAGCCCACAACTATGGAGCAAAAGACTATTCCCTTCTAAGAAAAACCACGGCAACCGCAATCAAGTTATCTTTCTTTCTGACAGTAATACTGACGTTTCTCAGTCTTATCTTCTTAAAAGATATTTTACTGCTGTTGCAAACATCGCCACACATTTTAAAAGACAGTCTTACTTACGGATATATTATCTTTGGCGGTTTAATTACCACCATCGCCTATAATCTTTGCGCAGGCATTTTGAGAGCACTGGGAGACAGTAACACTCCTTTTATAGCTATCGTGACCTCCACTTTTGTGAATATCGCCTTAAACTGCCTTTTTATCTTTATTCTTAAAACAGGTGTAGAAGGAGTTGCCATTGCTACCATTATTGCACAAATCATCTCCACTCTCATCTGTCTGCATAAATTAAAAAACATCCAAATTCTTCGCCTGAAGATTACCGATTTCCGGACAGACTACACATTGTACGGCAAGCTTCTTACCAACGGAGTTCCCATGGCACTTATGAATTCCATTACTGCCATCGGTTGCATGGTTGTACAATATTTTGTAAACGGTCTTGGAGTCGCTTACACTACTGCATATTCGGTATGCAGTAAATATGTAAATATGTTTATTCAACCCTCCTGTACGGCAGGTTATGTCATGTCGTCTTTTACCGGTCAAAATCATGGTGCGGGTCGCTACGACAGAATCAAAAAAGGAATGCATGTATGTATTGGCATCGCTGTCATTACTTATGTACTTTTAGGTTCTATATTACTGTTCCTTCCGGAATTTCTTGGAAGTCTTATGATGAACGGTTCAAAACCTATTGCTTTGGCCGGAGAATTCCTGCCACCCTGCGGAGTTATGATGATTTTTATTAATCTTTTATTTGTATACCGCAGTGCCGTTCAGGGGCTCGGTAAACCTTTAGTTCCCATGCTGTCCGGTCTCATGGAAATGGTAATGCGTATTTCCGTAATTGTTTTGTTCTTGGACCAGCTTGGTTTTGTAACCACTGCTTACGCAGATATTTCAGCTTGGATTGGTGCTTTGGTAATGAACATGATTGCTTATTATGTACTTGTATCTCGGCTTCAAAAAAAGTAAAATATATCTATCAGTATCTTTGTATCAAATAATTACAACATATATTAAAGGGGGTTAATTATGGACAATTTTAATTTTTACAGTCCTACCGAATTTATCTTCGGAAAAGAGACCGAAAATGAATGCGGTAAATATGTGAAAAAACACGGCGGCAGTAAAGTGCTAATTCATTACGGTTCTTCTTCTGCCGAAAAATCCGGGCTTTTGGACCGGGTAAAAAAATCTTTGGATGCAGACAACATTCCTTACGTTTGTCTGGGCGGTGTAAAACCCAATCCCAGAGATACTCTTATTTACGAAGGCATCGAATTATGCCGCAAAGAAAATGTTGATTTCATCCTCTCGGTAGGCGGTGGTTCCTGCATTGATTCATCCAAAGGTATTGCTTTAGGCGTCCCCTATGACGGTGACTTCTGGGACTTCTACGGAACAGGCAAGGTTGTGGAAAAGGCACTTCCCATCGGAACCGTTTTAACCATTGCCGCAGCCGGCAGCGAAGGTTCTCCCGGCTCCGTTGTAACCAAAGAAGACGGCATGTTAAAAAGAGATGTAGGATCAGATCTCTTAAGACCCAAATTCTCTATTTTAAATCCCGCATTAACGCAGACACTTCCTGCTTATCAGACCGCTTGTGGTGCCACCGATATTATGGCCCATGTATTTGAACGTTACTTCACGAATACATTGGAAGTTGAAATTACCGACAGACTCTGCGAGGCAGTTCTTCTTACCATGATAAAAGAAACACCCAGAGTTATAAAAGAACCCCATCTTTATGAAGCACGCGCCAACATTATGTGGGCCGGAACCGTAGCTCATAATGACATTGTGGGTGTGGGAAGAAGTCAGGACTGGAACAGCCACGGTATTGAACACGAACTTTCAGGTTTATACGATTGTGCTCATGGTGCAGGTCTTGCGGTGATTATGCCTGCATGGATGGAATTTGTATATAAGCATAATGTTATGCGTTTTGCCCAAATGGCAGTGCGCATCTGGGGTTGCGAAATGAATTTTGAAAATCCCGAAGCAACTGCTTTGGAAGGAATTCACTGTTTCCGTACCTTCCTTCATAACATCGGTATGCCCATCAATTTTGATGAGCTTGGTGCCAAAGAAGAAGATATTCCTGTGCTGGTTGAAAAATTCGGTCTGGGAGACGGAAAGACAAGCGGTTTTGTTCCTCTTTCTTCTGAAGACGTTGCCCAAATCTTCCGCATTGCGGCCAAAGCCAAATTATAATCTTATCATTTCTTATATTTTTAAAGAGGCATATTCATTTTAGAATATGCCTTTTCTCATAAAAACAACCCGGAGATTTACTCCGGGTTATCTTTTACATTGACTGTTTATTCTTCTGTTACCATCTCATCCTCAACAAAATCAAGGCTGTCAAGTTCCTCTGAAGCATCTACTTCCTCTACCATGTCATCCACGAATTCTTCTTCGAATTCAACCTCTTTTACTTTCATGGTATCAATCTTTACGTCACGGTAACGCTTCATACCTGTACCGGCAGGAATTAACTTACCGATAATAACGTTTTCTTTTAAGCCGTATAAGGGGTCAACCTTACCCTTAATTGCTGCTTCTGTAAGAACCTTCGTTGTTTCCTGGAAGGATGCAGCTGACATAAAGGAATTGGTTGCCAGTGAAGCTTTGGTAATACCGAGAATAATATCCTTTGCAACCGCAGGTGCTGCATCGGGATTCTCTTTCAAGAGTTTCTCATTTACTTCTTCCAGAACAAGTCTGTCAACAAGGCTTCCGGGAAGTAACTCGGTATCTCCGCTTTCCTCTACGCGCTGTTTCTTTAACATCTGGCGAACGATAACTTCAATATGCTTATCGCTCAAATCTACACCCTGAAGACTGTAAACCTTCTGAACTTCACGAATCATATAATTCTCAACTGCTTCAATCTTCTTGATTTCAAGCAAGTCATGAGGATTTACACTACCTTCTGTCAGTTCATCACCGGCTTCAATCTGTGCTCCGTCAAGTACTTTGATACGTGCACCATAGGGAATCAGATAGCTCTTTTCCTGCTCGCCATTGGAAATAACGATTTCACGTTTTTTCTTGGTGTCATGAATCTGTACGGTACCGCCAAACTCTGCAATAATTGCAAGTCCCTTAGGCTTTCTTGCTTCAAATAACTCTTCAACACGGGGAAGACCCTGTGTGATATCGTTACCGGCAACACCACCGGTGTGGAAAGTACGCATGGTCAACTGTGTACCGGGTTCACCGATTGACTGTGCAGCGATAATACCAACTGCCTCACCAACCTGTACAGCTTCACCGGTTGCCATGTTGGCACCATAACACTTAGCACAGATACCATTCTGTGACTTACAGGTTAAAATGCTTCGAATCTTAACGGTATCAATTGCATTACCGTTTTCATCAACACCGACAGATACAATCTTTGCTGCTCTGCTGGGTGTAATCATATGGTTTCTCTTAACAATAACGTTTCCGTCCTTGTCAAAGATTGTATTTACGGAGTATCTGCCCTTAATTCTTGCTTCAAGAGTTTCAATGGTTTCTTTACCATCGGTAAATGCAGAAACATTCATACCTGCAATCTCTTCTCTCTCTGCACAGCAATCTACTTCACGAACGATGAGTTCCTGGCAAACGTCAACCATTCGACGTGTCAGGTAACCGGAGTCAGCTGTACGGAGCGCTGTATCGGAAAGACCTTTACGAGCACCGTGAGCAGACATGAAGTATTCCAAAACGTCAAGACCTTCACGGAAGTTTGACTTAATGGGCAACTCGATTGTACGACCGGTTGTATCAGCCATCAAACCACGCATACCGGCAAGCTGCTTCATCTGCTGTTCGGAACCACGGGCACCGGAGTCAGCCATCATCTTGATATTATTGTATGAATCAAGACCTGTCATCAGCTCCTTGGTTAAGCGGGCATCCGTTTCATTCCATACGCGAATGACATTTTTGTATCTTTCTTCTTCGGTGCACATACCACGGTTGAAGTTAACCGTAATCTTATCAACCTGTGCCTGAGCTTCTTCCAACAACTGCTTTTTGATGGGAGGTACAGTCATATCAGATACGGATACTGTCATCGCTGCGCGGGTTGAGTACTTATAACCTGTTGCTTTTACAAGGTCAAGTACTTCCGCAGTCTTGGTTGCACCATGTGTGTTAATAACTTTGTCAAGGATCTGCTTTAACTGCTTCTTACCAACAAGGAAGTCAATTTCAAGCTTAACCGCATTTTCAGGAATGCTTCTGTCAACATAGCCCAAATCCTGAGGAAGGATTTCGTTAAAGAGGAAACGTCCCAGTGTAGACTCTACAACACCCCTAACTTCTGTTCCGTCCGCCAAAATCTTGGTTACGCCTACCTTGATACGCGCATGAAGAGTAATAACATCATTCTCATATGCAAGGATTGCTTCATTTACATCCTTGAAAATCTTGCCTTCACCCTTCGCGCCGGGTCTTTCCTGTGTAAGGTAGTAAATACCAAGAACCATATCCTGTGAAGGAACGGCAACAGGAGCACCGTCTGAAGGTTTTAAAAGGTTGTTAGGTGAAAGCAGGAGGAATCGGCATTCTGCCTGTGCCTCTACAGATAACGGAAGATGAACCGCCATCTGGTCACCGTCGAAGTCAGCGTTGAACGCTGTACAAACCAAGGGATGAAGCTTAATAGCCTTACCTTCTACAAGGATGGGCTCAAATGCCTGAATACCCAATCTGTGAAGTGTCGGAGCACGGTTTAACATAACCGGATGCTCACGGATTACTTCTTCCAAAACATCCCATACGGTATCGTCAAGCTTTTCTACAAGTTTCTTTGCATGCTTAATATTCTGGCTGATTCCCTTTCCAACCAATTCCTTCATAACGAAGGGCTTGAAAAGTTCAATTGCCATTTCCTTAGGAAGACCGCACTGATAAATCTTCAATTCGGGACCAACTACGATAACGGAACGTCCTGAATAGTCAACACGCTTACCTAACAGGTTCTGACGGAAACGTCCGGACTTACCTTTTAACATATCGGAAAGTGACTTTAATGCACGGTTTCCGGGTCCTGTTACAGCTCTTCCTCTTCTACCGTTATCAATCAACGCATCTACTGCTTCCTGAAGCATTCTCTTTTCATTACGCACGATAATATCGGGTGCGCCCAAATCAAGAAGTCTTGCAAGACGATTGTTACGGTTAATAATTCTTCTGTATAAATCGTTCAAGTCAGAGGTTGCAAAACGACCACCATCTAACTGAACCATAGGTCTTAAATCAGGGGGAATAACCGGAATGGCATCCATAATCATCCACTCAGGTCTGTTTCCTGATTCGCGGAATGCTTCCACTACTTCGAGACGCTTTACAATCTTAGCTCTCTTCTGGCCTTTTGTGCTTTCGTTTTCAAGTTCTGCTTTCAATTCTGCATTTTCTTTTTCAAGATCGATTGCTGCCAAAAGTTCTTTGATTGCCTCAGCACCCATACCAACGCGGAACTCATTGCCCCACTTGTCTCTTGCATCCTGATATTCTCTTTCAGATAAAATATCCTTTACTTTTAAGTCTGTATTTCCTGCATCCAAAACGATGTAAGAAGCAAAATACAATACTTTTTCAAGAACTCTCGGTGTCAGGTCAAGGATAAGCCCCATACGGCTGGGAATTCCCTTAAAGTACCAGATGTGTGAAACGGGAGCAGCAAGTTTAATATGTCCCATTCTTTCACGACGTACATTTGCCTTGGTTACTTCTACTCCACAACGGTCACAAACAATACCTTTGTAACGTACTTTTTTGTACTTACCGCAGTGGCACTCCCAGTCCTTGCTGGGTCCAAAAATTCTTTCACAATATAAACCTTCGCGTTCCGGCTTTAACGTTCTATAGTTGATGGTCTCGGGCTTGGTAACCTCGCCCTTAGACCATTCTAAAATCTTTTCCGGTGACGCCAAACCGATTTTAATGGAGTCAAAACTAATCGGTTCATATATCTCTTTCTTTACATCAGACATTATTGGCACTCCTTCCAAAAATAGGCTGTCGCCTTATTAGTTTTCATCATCAAAAGCTTCGTCAAAATCCACATCACTTACAAATTCATCTGCATATTCATCCATTTCAGGTTCATCATATGCATCTGTAAGTTCGCCATCTTCATTAAATTCCTGTTTCTGATAGCCATAGCTTGCCATATCATCACGCTCATAATCGTAATTTCTGGTTTCGCCTTCCATTTCGAAACGGTAATTATTGGTGGGCGGTTCAACGTTTTCTCTGATTTCAACCTCTTCACCGTTTTCATCAAGTACTTTTACATCCAGACACAATGACTGTAATTCCTTCAATAATACCTTGAATGATTCAGGGATACCCGGTGTAGGAATGTTTTCACCCTTAATAATTGCTTCGTAAGTCTTCACACGTCCAACCACGTCGTCTGACTTCACTGTAAGAATTTCCTGCAAGGTGTAAGCTGCACCATATGCTTCCAGAGCCCAAACTTCCATTTCACCGAAACGCTGTCCACCGAACTGGGCTTTACCACCCAGAGGCTGCTGTGTTACCAATGAGTACGGTCCGGTAGAACGAGCGTGAATCTTATCATCTACCAGATGGTGGAGTTTCAGATAATGCATGTGACCGATGGTAACCGGGCTGTCAAAATAATCACCGGTTCTACCGTCACGGAGTCTTACCTTACCATCTCTTGAGATAGGCACGCCTTTCCAAAGTTCTCTGTGGTCTCTGTTTTCATATAAATACTCAAGTACTTCGGGGCGAAGACTGTCCTTATGTTTAGCTTCGAATTCTTCCCATGTACTGTTGACGTAATCATTTGCAAGATCCAATGTGTCCATGATATCCGCTTCGTTTGCACCATCAAATACAGGTGTTGCAATGTTGAAGCCAAGTGCTTTTGCAGCCAAAGATAAGTGAATTTCAAGCACCTGTCCGATATTCATACGGGAAGGTACACCCAAAGGATTCAACACAATATCCAAAGGACGTCCGTTCGGTAAGTACGGCATATCTTCTACAGGCAATACACGGGAAACAACACCCTTATTACCATGACGACCAGCCATCTTGTCACCAACGGAAATCTTTCTCTTCTGTGCAATATAAATGCGTACTTTCTGGTTTACGCCGGGAGATAATTCAGAATCTCCTGCCGCTCTGGAGAATACTTTTGC
>CAZYVY010000080.1:0-8790 GCA_964651555.1 uncultured Lachnospiraceae bacterium
GGGGGCTGCGGTTGATATATATTGATTTCAGACATGCTCTCGCTCGGTTTTGACACGTAGCAGTGCTAAATTCAAAGCCTTGCAGGCAAAACTTTTCATTAAGCACTGACGGTCAAAAACGGTCTTTAATCAATATATATCAACCGCAGACATTCAAATATATATACCACCATAAGATATGTAAAAGTGTGTAGCATGAAAGTGCACCCTATTGATAATGAGCAGTGGAAAAGTTTTATATTTATAAATAAAAGTATGTCTATGATAAAGGTATTTTTATGGAGAATAATATACAATGGGAGCGTCTCGGCGCGAAGCTAACTGAATATGTTAATGTCAATTTAAAGGAAATGATTATCAGTAATGCCAGAAATAAGGATGGTATTACCAAGGTAAAGGTGCGTCCGGTGTTGTTAAAACAGGATGTAGTATATCAGGTGAGCAGTTTTAAGGGGAAGCAGGTCTTTCATGAGAATGTGGATGCAGAGGTGTTGGTTCATAACTGTGTGATGTGGTTGCAGAATGACTTTGGTCAGTTGGAAGCGCATCATGAGAAGGGAACTTTGATTTGTCTTACGAACAAAAAAGGAACTCTCACCATGAAAGAGAAAAAAACAGCTGTTGAGCAGAAAATTCTGGCAGAAGACCGCTTACAGCAGCTTTCACATAATCGCAAAAAGAAATACATCTTAGATGAAAATGTTCCGGTTGGTTTTCTGATTGATTTGGGAGTACAGACGCCTCAGGGTAAAATCATTCATTCGGCATATGATAAGTTCCGTCAGATAAACCGATTTCTGGAATTTGTGGAGGACGTATTACCGGCATTAGAGGATAGGGAAGTCATTCGTATTCTGGACTTTGGATGCGGCAAATCTTATTTGACCTTTGCGATTTATCATTACCTGCATGAATTAAAGGGGAAAAATGTGCAGATTCTGGGTTTGGATCTGAAAGAAGATGTCATTGCACATTGCAATAATTTAAAAGATAAATATGGTTATACAAATTTACAGTTTTTAACAGGAGATATCAAAGACTATACCGGACAGGACGAAGTAGACATGGTAGTTACCCTTCATGCCTGTGATGTAGCAACGGATTATGCTTTGTACAAAGCAATATATTGGAATGCGAAGGTGATTTTATCCGTGCCCTGTTGTCATCATGAAGTGAACCATCAGATAAAAAACACGGCATTGCAACCAATGTTGGAATATGGTATTGTGAAGGACAGGATGGCGGCATTGGCGTCCGATTCGTTAAGGGCGCTTATTTTAGAACAGTATGGATATGACACGCAATTGCTGGAATTTATAGATATGGTTCATACACCGAAAAACATTTTGATTCGTGGAGTGAAACGTCAAAAGATGAATACACCGGCGCGGCAGCAAAAGCTTGTGCGGCAGGAGAAAGAGTTTACTTCACTTTTGGGGATTCATACCACGTTACAGAAATTATTGGATAGCAACAGCTAAATAAAAGAAAGGAGGAAAGTGAAATGAATACAAAAGTAAAAAAGACCATAAAATTTTTTGTTATTTTACTTACCTTCTTTTTGGCTTTATTTTTATTTAGTATTCTTTTGAATAAAGATACTACAGGAATGACGGCGGAAATGTCAGGGGCAACCTTGCCAACGGTTTCCGTCATGCATAATGGCAAGATGTTGAATCGCATGCATGGGTATCGTAATGAAATGGATACTTCATACATGAGAGAATCCATTACACCCTTGGGAGAAGGACGTTCGTTGTCATTATACATTGATAAATACGGAAGAGAAATCAGTAGTGTTGCTTATGAAGTCCGTAGCATTGATGGAGAGAGATTGATTGAGAATACGGAACTTACCAATTATGTGGAAAAAGAAAGTTATATATCCACAACGTTTTCGGTAAAAGATTTAATAGAAACCAATAAAGAATATACCATGGTAATCTTACTGACATTAGATTCCCGGGAGGTAATCCGGTATTATACAAGAATTATTCAGGCTTACGATTATAAAGCTATTGAAAAACTGAATTATGTCTATGATTTTTCGGAAAAAACATTTGCAGATGCCCCGGAAAATGAGGAAATCATTGTCTATTTGGAAAGTGATTCCACCGGTGATAATACAAATTACAGCCATGTAAATATTCATAGTTCTTTTGAACAGATTACATGGGGGAATTTGGATGTCCGGAGAGAAAGCGAACCCGTTGCTTATGTAGAAGAAATTGCGTCTTCTACGGCAGTAATCCGTTTGGAATATGTGGTCAGTTTGCAGGAAGGAAAAGTGACTCATTATTATAATATTGTGGAGCGATTCCGCCTGCGTTACGGAACGGAACGTATTTATTTATTGGAATATGACAGATATATGAACCAAATGTTCTTTGAAAAGGATAATGCTTTTTTCGGAAATAAAATTGTGCTGGGTATTACCGATACGGACATTTCGCTGAAAGAAAGCGACGATGGAAATGTTTTTGCTTTTATAAAAGAGGGAAATTTATACTCATGCAACATTACGGATAATAAATTTGCCCGTGTGTTCAGCTTTTATGATGAGGAACATTTTGACTGGAGAACAATTCATCAGGATCATAGTATAAAAATATTAACTGTGGATGAAACCGGAAATCTGGTGTACATGGTTTATGGGTATATGCCGAGAGGAAATCATGAAGGTGAAGTTGGTATTCAGATATATGCCTATGATGGCGTTATGAATACCAATGAGGAAATACTTTTTATACCATATGATAAATCCTATGATTTATTAAAAGTAAATGTGGACAAGCTTGCCTATGTAAATTCCAAGGCTGATTTTTATCTGTATTTGGAAGGAACAATTTTTTGCATTGATTTAGAAAGCGGAGAATACCGTGAGGTTGTTTCCGGTGTGACCGAGCAGACTTTTAAGGTGGCAGAAAATAATACTATGGTGGTTTGGCAGTCCGGTAATAATGCTTATGATGCCAGAGAAATGATAATAATGAGTCTGGACAGCGGTAAAATGGCCATGATAAAAGGCAGTGAGGAGGAGAGGGTTCTTCCGCTTGGCTTTATGGGAAGTGATTTTATCTATGGCATCGCCAATGAAACAGATATTTCTACGGATAGTTTGGGAAATACCACGTTCCCTATGTATCAGGTAAATATTCGTGGGGAAGCAGGAGATATCCTAAAAACGTACAGTGAAGAAAATTACTATGTAACGGATTGCATAATAGAGGATAATATGATTACGTTAAGCCGGGTGAAAAGAGTTGGAGAAAGTGATGATTTCAGGGAAACTTCACCGGGAACCATCTTGAATAACCAGGAAGAAGAGGAAGGCAAAAACAGTATCGAAATTGTTGCAACCGAAAGTTATAAAAAGATTGTCCAGCTGGTAATGCGTTCGGAAATGGATGATAAAACGATTAAATTCATGGAGCCTCATGAAGTTTTATATGAAGGAAACCGTTCATTAAACCTGGATGTGGCAGAACGTAAAGATTTTTATTATGTATATTCTGCAGGAGAGGTGGTAGAAGTTTATTCTAATCCGGGAGAAGCTATACGTGAAGCATATTCATTAGCGGGAAGCGTTTTGAATGATGCCGGAGAGTATGTATGGATTAAAGGAAATCTGCTTACCCGTAACCAGATTATGAAAATTACCGGAACCAAAATGGATGAAGAAACATCGTCTTTGGCGGTTTGTTTAGAAACCATTCTTTCTTATGAGGGATATTCCGTGAATGCTCAGGAATTATTGGACAAAGGCTATAATGCCATGGAAATATTGCAGGAATACCTTCCGGATGCGCAGATATTGGAGTTGGATGGATGTTCGCTGGATTCCGTACTGTATTATGTGAATCGCGATATTCCGGTGCTGTTTACGGATGAAGATTCGGAAGCTGTGCTTTTGGTGGGCTTTAATGAGCTGAATACAGTATGGATGAATCCGGAGAATGGACAAGTCTATAAAGTAGGCATGAATGATTCCAAAGAATATTTTGAGGAGAACGGAAATCATTTTATTACGTATTTGCGTAAGGCAGAATAAGAGGTAATGATAAAACCTGAGAAGATGTTGCTTCTCAGGTTTTTTGTTTTATTTTATCAATATTAAGTTTGCAATTGGTATTCAAAAAGTTTACAGTAAGTGATATAATTAAATTCTAGAAAGTTGCATAAAAAGTTTAAATTGTATTGTCTGAGAGGGGGGATGATGATGAATTTAAACGAAATTTTTACAACTGCTTCAGATGTCATAAAAAAAGACCCGATAGGAGTTATGCAATATGGCATACTTGGTGCATGTCTTAAGGAGCAAACTGCAAAACAAGCCGGAAGAGAGGGGAATGAATCTCCCGGTCCGCTATGTCCTCAGATTTGTACATTAAATATCCATTACTGTGAAGATTGTGTTGCTTCGCAACGATATATATGCAGCGAGCTGGAGACTGTTCAATTGATCGAAAAGAAAATAAAAGAAGGAGCAGCGAGTTCTTCAGAAAAGATAGTGCGAAACAGTTCGTGTCGTTCTTGCGGTGCACCAATAAAAAGGGGAGAAATAAAATGCCCATATTGTGACGTGTTATATGATCAAAATACGGTGATTAATGATATTCCCGAGAATGCAATTGAACAGGAACAATTCCTGCTAAAAAAATGTGTGGACTTTTATGCGTTGTTTTTGGAGTGGGATGCTAAACGAAGAAAGAATATGAGTGAAACTTCTGAAAGTAAATGCTTCTCCAAGGTGGGAAGCTGGATTAATTCATTTGCAGATTCACATATGAAAATGGATGCCATGCAATTGAAACAGGGAGCAAATAAATATGGTGTAGGATATGTTGAGTATATAACCGGTGTCATTGCCGGAAAGTATAAAAGCAACATGATATTAGAGTTGGAAGAGATTGCAGAGCGAAATAAAAAATATGCAGCCAGAAATGCAGAAATTGAAAGAGAGCGTCAGGAAAAGCTCCGAAGGATTAACAATGAGAGAAACAAAATTATGGGAGATATGTTTTACGGTAAATAAAATTATTAAATATTGTCAGGTAAATGTAGTGATGCAATAGAAATATCATGAAAAGGATCGGATGTGAGGTGTAAAAATGGAAGTGACTGAAAAGAAACGGTTGGAATTGGAAGGATATATTGCAATTCTTTATAAGGATGAAACGAAAAAAGGTCCTTTAAATAATATTTCCGCATGTACATATGACGGAGAAATGTTATGGAATATAAAGGATATTTTATCTCCGGTATTGGGAAATAATAAAGATGAGTGGTATCCGGAAATGGGCATTGTGGATGGAAACTTATCGGTATTGGCTTTTCGCGGCATTCGGTACATTCTTGATGGCAAAACGGGTGCGTTAGTAAAGACTTTAATTGTAAAGTAGGTGAATAAATGAATAGATATACAATGTGTGTTTGGTTGCTGATAATAATGATGTTATTTATTGGTTGTACTCATGAAGTAGTGGATGAAAGCAGTCAAAGTCAAGCGGAAGTCTTTGAAAATTATGAGGAAATAGAAGAAATTATGATATCGGATAACCGGATTGCAATAGCTTTACCTGAAGAACAAGGTATTCCTTATCGCTGGCAATTTGAAATATCCAATGATACGATTATATTTGTTGAAGATAAAACGGTAAATAATGATCATTTATCATTGCAGGTTGGATCGGATGATTCTTATCATATATTTATTTTTGAGTGTAATGAGAAAAGTAGCGGTAAAGTATATTTTGAATTGGCAAAAATACAAGGATATGGGGACGCGGAAGTTATCGACGAAAGAAATTATAAAATTGCTTATGTCGATTCTGAATATACATGTATTGATACAACAGAAAAATAGGATGGTTATTCCATCCTATTTTTTTGATATAAATCATATGAGCATTTATTTGTTGCTTTAAATTGAGATATTAATGCATTAATAATATTTTGTTGTTCCGGAGTCAAATCGTGAACATTTAAAACGGTTTCTTTTCCGTTTAGTAAAATATTATCTGTGGTGACATTAAAGATGTCGGCTAATTTGATTAAAACATCATATGAAGGTTGTCTTGAATCATTTTCATATGCTGCTATTGTGGATTTTGCCACGCCTATCTGTCTTGCAAGTTCTGCTTGCGTATAATTACTTTTCTTTCTTAAACTTTTAATCTTCTTTCCCAATAGCACCATATGTCACTCTCCTTCAGACATTATACAACACAATATGTATACTAATGGGATAATAAAAAATATACTAATTGTAGACTAAAAAGAATCATTGTGCTATAATGATAAAAATATAGTATTGTTGGGGGGATTATGACAATGCGTATAGTACCAAATGTGTATTTTCAGAAATTTGGGGATTACTGCTATGTTCGTCATGTCGGATTGGCGCGGGATTTTATTATGAATGAAATATCATACGATATTTTAAAATATGTCCGAGAGCATGAAGACTGTGATTTTGATTCATTGTGTGACTACTTAAAAGATATATATGATGTATCGGAAAATGATAAGTTCGAGAATGATATTAAGGAATTTATTGAACAGTTGGTTTCGGATGAAATAGTTGGAGATGGTGCAACGGAAGATGCACCGGAAGAGGAATATATTCGAGGGCTGGTTCAGCAAAAGTGTTTTGAAGAACATAGGTTGTTTACAGCGTGTTTGGAACTGACATATCGGTGTAATGAAAAGTGTATTCATTGTTATGTGGATACCCCTTGTGATTACGGTAATGAAATGACTACGGATGAAGTGAAGGATGTAATCCGGCAGTTACGCGATTTGGGATGTATGGGGGTTCTGTTAACGGGTGGAGAAGCTACTATACGAAAAGATTTTATTGAAATTGCCCAATATGTAAAATCGCAGGGAATGATGTTTGATGTATATACAAACGGTTTGGTCGTTTCGGATGAGGTTATTGACAGCCTGGTTCAATTAAAACCCAATAGCGTTTCATTTAGTTTCTACGGTGGAACGGCAGAGGTTCACGATAGAATTACTAAGGTTCAGGGTTCTTTTGAAAAGAGTTTAAAAACATTGTTAACAATTAAGTGTGCGGGAATAGATACATATATCAAGACCGTTATTATGAAGGACAATGTTGATGATTTTGAGAATTTGCTCCGACTTGGCAAGCGAATTTGTGTTCCGGTTCTTCCTGCATTGTCGGTTATGCCCTCACATGGTGGAAAAAGTGCAGAACCGTTTCGACTGTTGGATACGGAAAAGTATATGGAAGTGCTAAGGTTGGAGGAAGAATATCAAGGGAAGCGGTTTGATACTACTGTTTCGAAACGAGGCAGATATATTTGCGCCAGTGGTCTGGATTCTTTGTCCATTGATCCGTTTGGAGGAGTACATCCCTGCAACGCGCACCCGATGAGTCTTGGAAATGTAAGAGAAACTACGATAAGAGATATTTGGGAAAATTCAGAACAGTTAAAATCTCTCAGAGATATCCGCCCTGTTGATTTGGCAGCAGATTGTGACGGATGTGAGCATTTTGATTATTGCAGTGTGTGCATGGGAAGTGCGATTCGTGAAAATGAAAAACTTGCACCATGCTCCGATACTTGCAAAATAGCAAAAGCATATCATTGTATGTATATAGAAAAACAAAAAGGAAAGGAGTGAATAACTTATGAAGAAGCAGTATCAGAAACCCGTTGTGGAAAAGAAGCAGAATAGCGTTGCAGCTAACAGAAATTGCTGCGGTATGTGGAATCACTGTGGAAATAATAATTCCTCAAATAACGATTAATTTGTAAAAAAGATAAGAGCAGTGCATTTTATTATGCATTGCTCTTATTTTTTATGCTCAATCTTTACTCATCTCATCCAACAACGAAATCTTAATATCATACAACTTACTTGAAAGATCCACATACACTTCGTGAGGGTTTGCAAAACGTCTGGTTTCGTCCCACATGGTATCCTGGTCTTTTAAGCAGTAATCCCTGATTTCCATAACGGAAGGGGAAGTATAGACACATTCGCCGTTAAGGAAAACGGGCACCAGCAATTCCTTAATCGTAAAAGTGCCGGGTTTCATTTTGGTCTTCTTCCACGGTTCATTCGGGTCGAATAAAAGGATAAAATCATCTTCGGTATATTTCTCGTTTGCAAGACAAATTAAGTCTGCTTTGATCTTGCCGGTTTCCTTCTCGTAAATACGATATACGGTTTTATTGCCGGGGTTGGTAACCTTGGCAGAGTTCTCGGATAATTTAATCTTGGGAATATACTTGCCGTTGTCATCCCTGATGGCAGCAAGCTTATACACGCCGCCAAAAGCAGGGTTGTCCGCAGAGGTAATTAAGTTGGTGCCCACACCCCAGGAAGTGATTTTAGCACCCTGTAATTTTAAGCTTTCAATCAAGTATTCGTCTAAGTCGCTGGATGCGGAAATGACTGCATCGGGGAAACCTGCTTCGTCCAACATTTTACGTGCCTTCTTAGACATATAGGCAAGGTCGCCACTGTCCAAACGGATACCGTAGTAGCCAGGCTTAATACCTGCGTCGCGCATTTCACTAAAGACGCGGATTGCATTGGGCACGCCGGATTTTAAGGTATCATAAGTATCAACCAACAGAATGCAGGCATTGGGATACATGTGTGCATAGGTTTTAAATGCAGTGTATTCATCTTCAAAACTCATAATCCAACTATGGGCGTGGGTACCTTTTACCGGTACATCAAAGAGTTGGCCACAGAGAACATTGGAAGTTCCGACACATCCGCCAATCATGGCAGCTCTTGCACCAT
>CAZYVY010000081.1:0-8753 GCA_964651555.1 uncultured Lachnospiraceae bacterium
ATTATATGACAGAATGCACCTTAATGTCAATAGAAAGTTTTATTTTTTTTATGATGAACATAAATACTTCTCTTTTAATTTATTCAATATCTTTTTTTCATATCTGGATATTTGCACCTGGCTGGTGCCAAGTTGCTTGGCTACCTCGGTCTGTGTACGGTTCTCCATATATCTTAACAGTATGATTTCCCGCTCCCTCGGTTCTAATTCATCCATTAACTGTTTTAATACCATATGGTTCAATAATTCTTCCTTTTCATTTCGTGTATCCTGCACCTGTTCCGCTAAAGTAACATGACTGCCATCGTTCCGATAAATCTCCCGTTGCAGGGATTCCACTTCCAAACCGGCCTCTAATGCTTCTACAATATCTTCCGGTGCCATTTGTAATCGGACAGACAATTCACTGATTAACGGCTCTCTTCCGTAAACCTTAGCAAATTCCTCCTGCTCTTTCTTAATACGGTAAGCATTTTCTTTTAAACTTCTGCTTACCTTCACCATTCCGTCATCTCTTAAGAATCTTTTTATCTCCCCCAAAATCATGGGGACAGCATATGTTGAAAAGCGGACATCCCTATCCAGGTCAAAATGGTCTACTGCCTTAATCAGACCGATGGTTCCAATCTGGAACAAATCCTGCATTTCCACTCCACGTCCCACAAAACGTTTTACTACATGATGTACCAGTCTTAAATTATCTTCAATCAGAGTATTTCTTGCTTCCCTGTCACCGTCTTTTGTCTTCACAAGCAATTCCCTTGTCTCAGACATTCTCCATTTCCTTTCCCAGCGTCTTTTCCATTACAATGCGGGTACCTTCCCCCGGCACGCTATATACCTGTACATCATCCATAAACGCTTCCATAAAGGCAAACCCCATACCGGAACGTTCCAACTCCGGTTTCGTCGTAAAAAGCGGCTCCATAGCCTTGGGAATATCTTCAATACCAACTCCCATATCTTCCACAGATACAATCAGTTTTTTCCCTAAAGAACTACAATGCATACGTACCTTATTTTTTACTCCGTCTTCCGAACAAACAAATCCGTAGCCGTGAATAATGGCATTGGTAACCGCTTCCGACACTGCAGTTTTCACATCCGACACTTCTTCCAATGTAGGATTCATCCCTGTCATAAAAGCAGCGACAGCCACTCTTGCGAAACCTTCATTTTCTGACAGGGCATCAAAAATAATTTCCATTTCATTTGTTTCTTTTTCCATTGAATAATTCACCTTCTCTTCCTCCATTAGCCCATAATCTCCACAATATTCTGAAGTCCTGACATTTTCATTATTTTTTGAATTCTCTGATTCGTATGTATGGCATATACCTTACCACCAAAACAGGACACTTTCTTATAACGCCCCATAATGACACCAATACCTGAACTATCCATAAATACCGTGTTTTCGAAATCAAATACAATATTTTCCACTTCATCCATGACCAAAAAACGATCTGTCCGTTCTTTCAATTTTCCTGCATTGTGATGATCAAGTTCCCTCGGCATTTTTACCATCAGATGTTTATCAATCACTGCAAAGGTTCCCTCCATCATTGTTCTTTCTTCCATTCTCTCTTCTTCCTCCTATTTTTTTCCATACAAAAAGAACACGAAACGGTTCGTTTCATGTTCTTCCTTCGTCATTTCTATTCTTTTTCCTATGTGCTTCTAGCCCTGCATTGCATCAATCTCGGCAATATATCCTTGTGCTTTAATTGCTTTCTCGGTATCAGGGAAAAGTTCAATTACCTGTACATACAATTTTCTGGCTTGTACATAATCCTTATTTTCACGATATGCATTGGCAAGAGCATATAATGCCTCAGCATTATTCGGATCATAATCAACCGCCTTTTCCAGATTATTGATAGCAGTATTATAATCCTGATTGCGATACGCCTCATAACCGGTCTCATAATACGCTTCTGCTACGGATGAGCCAACAGACTGCTTTAATGTCTCATACAAAACCATATATTCTTCCGTTGCTGTATCGTCCAAAAACTCTAAATCCACCATATCCAGATAATCCGCAATCTTCATCTGGTCAGCCTGGGCACCCTTGTTATATTCAATTTGTGCCAACATCAGGTTCTGATGTGCCGCCAGCAAGCCCGATGTACCTTCATATACTTCTAACGCCTGCTCAAGTTTGTCATTATCAGACGTTAACGTATTCATCTGCTGGGTAAGTTCATCAACCGCCGTAGTCTTTACATTAAGCTGTTCACGCAAACTGGTAAGTTCATCATCCATACCTTCTCTTTCCTGATTTACGCGAATAGGTCCTAACAAAAACCACCCAATGGCCAGTCCGATAACCAAACCGATTACAATGTTTAAAAATACATTTAAACTGCCGGTATCCCTCGGATTATTAGGCTGGATGACAATATCATTTCCGCTCTTTGACCAAATTGCCGTTTCCTGTGTTTTGCGCTTGCCGGCATTTTTACTTTCTTCAAATCCCAGCATATTATCAACTTCTTTGAGATAACGGTTAGTTAACACATTACCGTTATCAATGCGCTTACATGCATCAAGTTCTTTCTTGGCTCTTGTCCACTCTTCACTGTTCATATAAAGAAGAGCAAGCAACTGTCTTGCCGGTATAAGCTTTGGATTGGTCTGTACAACCTTACGCAACTGGATAGTTGCCATATCCAAGCTGTCCTGTTGACAATAAGCCAATGCCTGATTGTATTTTTTTACGCTGGTATTCATATCGTCTAATCCGGCAGGATTGGACTGCACCTTCGTAATATAATCCTCTGCAATATTTTTTTCGCTCTGGTAACTCTTACTGATAACCCACTCGGTAAGTGCCGCAACGGGTTCACCCATTTCAAAATACACTAATCCCAATAGATTTCGTGCATTAGTATTATTTTTATTTAATTTTAAACTCTGTCGTAAACTGGCAATGGCACCGGATAAATCTCTCACCTGCGCCTTCTCCAGACCTTCGTTGTAATACTGGTTGGATAAAAACATTACTTTTTTGTAATGTGCCACATCCACACCGCACCCGGTACAAAAGTCTTTCTCCGATAAACGACAGCCACAATTATAGCACTTCATGACCATTTATCCTCTATTCGTCTTTTCCGGATTCCTTCACAACATCTACAATAACATCTACCATATCCGATAAATCGTGACTCTTGATTGCATCTTCTGCATCACCTATTTCAAGGCTCGGATGAAATTTCTTTAATTCTTCTTCAAAATCAATCACAACAATTCCTCCCTGACAAGTTCCTTAATCTCTCCTACAAGATATAAAGAACCCACTGCGTATATTCTACCACCGCTTGTCAAGCTACGGCTCTTCCCCACTGCATCTTTTACACTATACATTACAATAATATCCGAATCGGTGTATTGGCGAAACTGCTCAGCAAGTTCCGAAGGATTAGCACTTCTTGCACCGGCAAGTTTTGTCACCACAATCCGATTAAAATGCCCACTCTCTGCCATGCGTTTAATCATGGGTTCATAATCCTTGTCACCATTTACACCAAATAAAAGGATAGCATCCTTTTCGTTAACGGCATTCAGCCCTTCCAAAAACGCTTCTACACCATCTTCATTGTGTGCACCATCTACATAAAAGTCCGGTAACACTTCTTCCATTCTTCCTTCCCAGAAAGTTCCCGCCAGAACATCTTTGACCGTCTCCACCTTCCACTCCTTCTGCAAAAGGTAACCGGATGCTTTCACCGCAATGGTGGAGTTAATGGTCTGATAGACTGCCACCGTAGGAATACGAAACTCCTCTTGTCTTAGGCACACACAACTATCATACTCATAAAACATACAAAAATCAATGTCTTTTTCATGAATTTTCACATTATTAATCTGTGCTTTTCTGACAGGATAAGTCACACTCCCCTGTCGAAGTGCGGTAGTTTCCATGATTTCAGACACTCTGCTGTCAAAATCATAGTATATCAGCGGTACATTATCCTTAATAATCCCTGCTTTTTCTGTCGCAATTTCTTCCAGTGTACTGCCCAAATACATTGTATGATCCAAACCAATCTTGGTAATGATGCAAAGTTCCGGCTTGCGGATAACGTTGGTTGCATCCAGTCTGCCGCCAAGTCCTGTCTCTAAAACGATATAATCCACTCCTTTGTCTTCAAACCACAGCATCGCCATGAAAAAAAGATATTCGAAGAAGGTGGGATGATAGTCAGCAGGAAGAACTTTGCATTGCATTGTTTGATTTGCAATTGCGATTCGTACCTCATCCATTTTATGCTGAACAAGATAAAAATACTTCATAAATTCGTCTTCACTCATCAGCACGCCATCGATGCGAAAACGCTCGCACATGGAGATTAAATGAGGCGAGGTAAACATTGCGGTTTTATAACCATGGGCAGATAAAATGCTGCTCAAATAGGTACAGACCGAACCCTTACCGTTGGTTCCTGCCACATGAACAATTTTACGCTTTTCTCCGGGACAACCTAAGAATTCATAAAAGGCTCTGGTCATTTCCGGCGTAGATTTTGTGGTAAACTTCGGTACGTTGAATAAATATTCTTCTGCCTGTTTATAATTATTTATTGCTTGTTCTTTCATATAACTTCCTTTAAGTCTCTAAAAAAGACACCAATAAAATTGATGCCTTTTTCTTTATTATTCTGTCGTTGTTGCTTCTTCACCGATAATAATTTTACCTTCGTCAATCAATTCAATCACATAATCAACAACCGCAGCATCGAACTGCTTGCCTTTATTATCGATTAATTCTTTTATAATCACATCTCTGGTCAGGCGCGGACGATAACATCTGTTACTGTTCATTGCATCCAAAGAATCTGCGACACCGATAATGCGGGCAATCATGGGAATATCTTCTCCCGATATACCGGATGGGTAGCCTTTTCCGTCATATCGCTCGTGATGGTACAATGCACCTGTATTAATGCCATCAATAGACGAAAAGTCACGCAACATCTGATTACCATAAGTAGTATGACTCTTGATTATCTCATACTCTTCCTCGGTAAGCTTACCCTTCTTTTGCAAAATTGTAACAGGAATACTGATTTTACCGCAATCATGCATCAATGCAATATAGGAAATACGATTACATTCACGCTCGGAATATCCCATCTTCTTTGCCAAAAGATACGAATATTTTGCCACACGCTCTGAGTGACCCTTCGTATGGGGATCCTTTGCTTCGATAAAATTAATGAATGTACTAATAGACTGCTCAATAATCTGTGCATCATGCTTCTGCTGTCTTAATAATTTGTTGACGCGAATCTGGGATACAATCAATGTGATTAAAATTACAACCCATGCAGCCAAAAGAACAATCAGCCCAATAAAAAGAGGAAAATCCCAAACACTTTTATACAGATGATATGTAATAACAACCTCATCAAAAACAGTCACATAATCCAATGTCTGATCCGGCACATAAATAATAAAGCCTACAATTGCGGTGTCCTTAACATCCTTATCTCCATCTGTAGGTACCAAAGGCATCTCATTGTCCGCCTGACTGGGCATATATACAAAACCATCTCCCTCATTTAAAGGAATCATAGGTCCCGTATGGTCAATATAATAATCCAGAATAATTTCTTTCTTAGTATATTCGCGCAAATCCAATACCTGCACCAATTCTTCTCCCGTAGTTGTCTGTCGCAACTCCAAAGTACCGTTCCAAGCATTATTAAGCCAAATAAATTCCGGTGCAAATACTTCCATCTGCCAATCAGTGATGGTCGCATCTGACGCATTGTATAAAATTATTTCATAAATGGTTCCCACGCTGGGCCCATGAATTTCATTACCTTCTTCATCATAAATTGGATCTTTCAGCCATGCACCACTATCACCGCCACGAGGTCCAATCTGCACCGTAAACTCAGAGAAGACATACTTATCGCCGTCAAATTCTCCTTCAGACAAACTCACTTGCCTATCCACATTATTATAATTCAATGCCGATACATACACAGCCACCATTCCAAATACAGTAACAATAATTGCTACCGATACAGCTATCACATTCTTTTGAAAATGGCTTAATTTCTTCATACATCAATTCCTCATAAAATCGCAATATTGCTGATATTATATAACCAAGGCGAACCTTTGCTGCACGGATAGCACCTTTTGCTTATAATTGTAATATAATATATCTTCTCTATATATTCAAGTATAATATAACACTGTTCCAGCACATATCAAGCATAGTTGCCGTAACAATTATTTTATATACATTTGATACACTTTCACGCTTCTGTCGGAAATGAATTAAACCACGCTCTCTGCTCAAAAGGACGCTTTCTGGGGCCTTGAACCTCTTCTGCCGCAATACCGACAGGAAGCATACATACTAAGTTATACTCATCAGGAACATTCAAGATTTTAGCCATTTTATCACAGATTCTGTCCTCATCCGTAATATGACCTTCATACCAACAGCTCTGATAACCAAGCTCTACAATCGCAAGAAGCATATTCTGGATTGCCGCAGAATAATCCTGCACCGCAAAGCATCTGTTTGCGTAAGCAATCCTCTCTTTCGAAAGTACGCAAATCATCGCCGGAGCAGTCTCTCCCTGAGGCGGATCAATCACTGCGCGAAGCTTAGCCAGAACCTCCGGATCATCTACTCCAATCAGACTTACGGTCTGCTTATTGCAACCGGAAGGTGCATCCAGCCCCGCCTGCATAATTTTAACCAAATCCTCCCTGGGTACAGGGTCCGGTTTAAAAGTTTTACGATAACTGTGTCTGTTACTGATGGTTTCTAAAATGCTCATATAATCCTCCTAAATTTTATCTTCATTGCTCAAAATATATTGATATACATCTTTTATTCCATTGCCAATATATACACTATTATAACACTTAAAATCATTTATTGAAGTAGTTCCCGTCAGAACTGCCGCAAAAAACACACCCGCTTTTTCTGCTGTTTTAGCATCCACAATACTGTCTCCCACATAGAGAACTTCTTCCTTCCTACTGTTCAAGTGCTCAACAGCCCACAATAAACCTTCCGGATTAGGTTTCTCGACTTTAACATCTTCAGCGCCGACAATCAAGTCGATTAATTCCTTTACATTAAATTTGCTCAATATCTGCTCAATACGATAATGAAATTTGGTTGTAACAATGGCTGTTTTACATCCTTTATCTTTCAAGTTCTGTAAAACATCCTTAACACCTTCATATAAATTTGTGTTATCTACCATAACCTTATCTGCTTTTTCTTTGAACAACTTCGCAAACTGCTCTGCCTCTTTGGCATCATTATTTTGTGTTAATGTAGCATATGTATCTTTTAGAGATAATCCTATTGTGCTCCGTATCTCTTCAATATTACGAACGCTATACCCCATACTTTCCAATGCATAATTTATACTTAAAACAATACCATTTGTAGAATCGCCTAAGGTATAATCAAAATCAAAAATTACTGCTTTTAACATGTTTCCTCCACGTTCAAAATCTATTTATTACTCTATCCTTTTCACCATGTTTCCCTTGAAAATATCATATCTTAAACAAATAAAATGTTCCATTAAAATTTCACTATTTTTACACTATTTTTCACTAATTACTTTTGACCTTTCTTACCATAACTTCAAAATCTTTTTTATTATAACATCCATACAAAACAATCAACTCGTAAGTTAGTAACTCACGAGTTGATAAACTTCTTTATTCCACTACAACGGCATCCTTGGGATTCTCAGGATCGTACATTACCTTCACTTGTACACCCTGAAGTTTCGTTACCTGTCCTCTATAATGTGACGGTCCATAATTCAAATTCGCTCTGACGATTTTAGCATCTTCGATACTTTCTTTTTCCATTTTCTTGGCAATGTCATAAGCCATTCGGATCTGATATACCTCTCCGTTTACTTCATACTCTACCAGTGGAAGATGCATTTTATTCACCTGAACTGCAGACACTCCCGCAATCGTTCCAGTGGTCATCGCAGTATACTTCTCTGTTTTCTTCTTCGTACCGGCTTTGTCAAAAATATTAAATAATCCCATGTGAATCCTCCTTTTTAAGGCAATAAACAGTTGCAACTATATTTTATCACAAAATTCTTCTATTTCAATCTCTCGTTCTGCTACATCTTCTTTATACTCTACCCCGCATAAACTTAATCCACCACAACACTCAATTTCCAAGTGCCCATAAAAATGTTCAATGCTTTCAATAATACGATGACACGCCTTCACATTCGGACCGGTGCGCAACGCAATTGCATAACCCTTTTTACCACTACTTATTGCAGCATGGGGCTCATGAGTATTGCACCAAGGTGTACACCTGTCGATAAACACCTTAAATTGCCCCGGAATATCTGCCCAATAAGAAGGCGAAACTGATATGATAATATCCCCCCATTCATATTGCTCCATATAGTTATAAACGGATGGCTCTCACAAGCCATCCGCTTCTATTTATCTGCCACTTCTTCTAACGCCTTGAAATCACAACAGAACTTAACCACCTTCCCGGTTGCCATCTGTTTGTCGTACAACTTGTTAGCTTTTCCAATAACTTCATCAATTACCTTCAAGCAGAAAGAGTATTCCTTATTTAGCAAATCCTTATATTTCTTGATATCATCGGTGTCTGTGACATCCGGATTAATATTTACCCTACTGTAAACACCATCCACAATCGGAATCATCTTCTTAATATCCATAACAGAAAGAATATGCTTTACATCATC
>CAZYVY010000082.1:0-8591 GCA_964651555.1 uncultured Lachnospiraceae bacterium
TATTGGCTGGATACCATGCCGGATAACGCAAAAGTAGTTGTTTACGGCGGTGGAGATTTGGGTGAGCAGTACCTAAGGCAGATGAAACGTAGAAAAGATATCAGTTGCGTTTCTTATCTGGAATTCCATATGCCTAACTCGGAGGAATTGGCGGCATTGGAGTATGATGCACTGCTGATTGCGGTAAAAAATCCCGGCAAGGCAGCAGAACTGGAAGAAACATTTATTGAGCTTGGCGTGGAACAAGAGAAGATTTACTGGTTCGAACAGCCGGAGGTTTACTGGAAATACGCAGAGGCTGAAGGCTGGTTGGATATGCCGGAAGAAGATGAGGAAGTGGCAGAATGAAACTTCAGAAATTGACCAGGGGCAATTTTTCAGAGGTTGCAGGTAAAAAGATATGCTGCATAGAGGCTTCCCGTTCTTATCTGGAAGAGTTCTGCGAAGCATATGATGTACTGAAGTTCATAGAAATTATCATTGATAACAATGAGAAGAAACAGGGGATGTTGCAATTGCAGGGACGTGACATTCCTGTTTGTGGTATGGAAAAGTGGTCAGAACTGATGGACATGACCCAAGCGGCCGAATATGTATTTGTTATCACGGGAGATTATTTCCGGGAGCATTTTGATTTCCTTGCAGGGCAGGAGGTAATTCGTGACAATTTCCGGACCATTTATTATTTTGCCAACCGGGAAACGGAGTACGAGGAAGCATTCAGAGAGATGTACAAAGATGCACCCTTGGAAAATATTATTATTTTCCGCAGTGGTCCCCATATTACGTCCTACATTAAGGGGATGGATTTTACGGACAATGCAAGAGCGCTTTTTGAGTATATGCTGGCAAACGGATATAACAGGAAATATGAATTGGTGTGGCTGGTAAAGGAGCCTTCGGAGTTTGAACGGTACAGTAGTTATGATAATGTGAGTTTTTTGCCTCTGGAGTGGTCTGTGTCAGAGTGTTTCTCAGAGAGGCAGCAGTATTACAGGGTGCTTTGTCTGGCAAAATATATTTTCTTTACGGATGCTTATGGAATTGCCAGAAATTCCAGGCGGGATCAGGTGAGAGTGCAGTTGTGGCATGGGTGTGGTTTTAAGACACGTTTGAATTTCCAACCCTGTGAAAAACGTTATGAATACACTACCGTTACCAGTGATTTGTATGCGGAGGTTCACAGCCGAGTGTTTGGGCTTCGTAAGAACCAGATGTTGGTTACCGGTTGTGCCAAGCAGGATTGGTTGTTTCAGTCGCATCCTAGCAAGTATCGAGAACGACTTTCCCTGCCGGAGGCGAAGAAATATATTTATTGGCTTCCTACCTATCGCATGGCGGCAGATTCCCTTTCTCAGTCAGATGGGTATGAGGTGAATCCGGAAACAGGATTTCCTATTGTGGACACCATGGAGAAAATGCAGTGTCTGAATGAACTGCTTAAAGAATGTCAAATGGTATTGGTGATAAAACTCCATCCGTACCAGAGCATTGACAGGATACAGCAGTTTTGTTTTTCCAATATTGTATTATTAGATAATCAGCAGTTATTTGCCAGGGATATCCAGATTAATCAGCTGCTTGGTGATGCGGACGCCTTGATTAGTGATTATTCTTCCGTGGCGGTTGATTTTATGTTGCTGGACAGGCCTATGGCGTTTATGCTGGATGATGTGCAGGAATATACGGATAGCAGAGGATTTGTGTTTGGTGACGTAAGGGCTTATTTGCCCGGAGCGGAAGTGTATTCTTTCGGGGATTTGCAGGAATTTGTGGAAGAGGTTGCACAGGGGGTGGATTCCTCGCGCGCAAAGCGTCATGATTTGATGAAAGTAATGAACAAATATCAGGATGGAAACAATTGCCGGAGAATTTTGGAGGCATTGCAAATCAGTTTGGACAAGGAGTAGGAAGCATGCAGTCAGGTACTTATTTGATTACCGGTATAACAGGATATATAGGCGGTCTGGTTGCCAAGACTTTAATGCAGCAGGAGGCATATAGAGCGGGCGATATTAAAGTGATCGGTTTGGTGCGGAATATACAGAAAGCAACAGAGGCGTTTGCCGGATGGGATTGTTCTAACTTGACTTTTGTGCAAATGGAACTGTCGGATGTGCAGAAGGGAATGGGACAATTGCAGATGCCAATTGATTATGTTATACATTGTGCGGCTGTTACAACGTCTTCCTATATGATATCCAATCCGGTGGAGGTTGCGGATGGGATTGTTATAGGGACGAAGCAGTTGCTGGACGTTGCGCGGGACAAGGTGGTAAAATCCTTTGTGTATATTTCCTCCATGGAGGTGTATGGAAACGTGGAGGAGATTGGAAGAACTCGCAAAGAAGAGGAATTGGGAACTGTGCTGTTGGAATCTGCAAGAAGCTGTTATCCCTTGGCGAAACGTATGGCAGAGCATTATTGCTACAGCTACTACAAGGAGTATGGCGTGCCGGTAAAGGTGGCACGGCTTGCTCAGACCTTTGGTGTAGGTGTGCATCCGGATGATAGTAGAGTATACATGCAGTTTGCAAAAGCGGCATATGAAAAGAAAGATATTGTATTAAAAACCCAGGGTCTTTCCGTGGGCAATTATTGCGCTGCAGATGATGCGGTGGATGCTATTTTCAAAATCATGACAGATGGAGAAAATGGTGAGACCTATAATGTGGTGAATGAAGAAAATACCATGAGCATACGTCAGATGGCGGAATTGGTGGCGGCGGAAATTGCAGGCGGTGATATTGCAGTGCAAATTGAACCGGAAGAGAATAGCAAAACCGGATACGCCCCGGACACGACCCTTAGGATGTCGGGAGAAAAACTTCGCGAGCTAGGCTGGTATCCCACCAAGAATCTGGTACAGATGTATCAGGATGTGATACAGGGTTTTTAATAAAAAATGGTTCAAGAAAAGTCCGGACAGTGTACTGTGCCGGACTTTCATGAATGATACGATAAAACGTTTGTTGACAAACATAATTAAATGCGCTATAGTGAAGATGTAATTCATAAGCAGGAAATTCTATTGGGGAAGCACCCCTAATCTAAAACATATCATGATTTCTAAGAAACTCCTTGCTTACAATCCACAAACATAAAATATGCAGGGAGCGGAAGAGAATGAACATTTTCTGCCTCTGCGGAAAGGTAGAGAATGGGAAAAAAGAATAATGTGTTGAACGTGTACATGAACCGCCCGGAGCGGATTCAGTCCCTGTTGGAATATTATACAGGGGAGGAGTTGCCGGAGGATTGGGCATCGGCTTGCTGTGATGAAGCGACTTTCTTTGCATTGGCTGGTGCTGATAATAAGGCGTCCTACAGGCAAAGGGATATTTTGAAAAAGGTTGAAACGTCGGAAGGTGTATATTACCTTGGGATTGAGAATCAGGACAAAATTAACTTGATTTTCCCTTGGCGTCAGATGCAGATGGACTGCCTGATGTATGAGAGGCAGATACAACAAATTGAGCAGAACAACAAAGAGCATGCCACACGATATGGGAAGGAAGATGACTATCTGTATCGTTTTAAGTCCGGTGACAGGGTTGCTCCTGTGATTACACTGGTGCTTTACTGGGGGAAGATGCCGTGGAGAAAGCCCAGGGGAATTAGGGATATGGCGGATATGACCGGTTTGCCCAAGGGGATACGAAAAATGGCAGAGGACTATCGGATTCATCTGATTTCGATGCGGGAAATTCCGAGGGAAGCATTGCAAAGGATGAAGTCTGATTTAAAATATGTATTGGGGCTGATGAGATGTGGCAATTCACGGTATGAGTATGAGGAATTTATACTTCAAAACAGGGAATATTTCAGCCATATACCAAAAAGTGCAGTGGATGTGTTGCATGTATGCATGAACATAAAGGAATTAACAAGGATATTAGAGTATCATACAACGGAAGTTGGGGAGGAGGAGACAGATATGTGTAGAGCATTGGAGCAGATAAAACAGGAATCAAGAGAGCTGGGTGTAAAACAGGGAATAGAACAGGGAATAGAACAGGAGCGCCGCTCACAGATTGAAAATATTATGAATAAATTGAAGTTAACAGCCCGGCAGGCTATGGAGCTGTTAGGGATTCCGGCTGCTGAGCGAAGCAAGTATATGGAGAAAATTTAAAGAGGTGCTTATAATGTGGCAGATGCTTTATATATACGGTACGGGAATTGTGGCGACCACCATTTAGTTTTTGAAGAATAAGGATAAATTACAAATTGCCCATGCAGGGAAATTGCTGTTGACGTAAAAAAAATAAAAGGAGAAACAACCATGCACAAAATAGGAGTTATGACAGAAGGCGTTATCAGAGAGGAAAATATTGAGGAGGGCTACCGTTTTATCAAGGAAGCGGGATTCGACTGTATCGATTTTAATTTTGATGCGTATCTGAAAATTGGTGATATTCTGGAGGGAAATATCAATGATATATTTGACCGTCCCATAGAAGAGGTATGGGCAGATTTTAAGCCTCACAGAGATTGTATAGAAAAGTACGGGCTTACCGTTGGGCAGACCCACGCACCCTTCCCCATCATGATGAAAGGGAAGGATGAGGCCAACGAGAAGCTTCTCCGGATTGCCATCAATACCATAGAGCTCAGCCATCGTATGGGCTCCTCTTATATTGTGGTACATCCCCTGACATTAGCCTATGATTACAGTGCCAAGGAAGAGCATGATTTTAACATTGAGATGTACACAAAGCTGATTCCTGCGGCAAAGAAATTTAAACAGACTATTTGTCTGGAAAATATGTTCATGGGTATCGGCGGTCATGTGATGGAAGCGGCTTGCTCTGATTTCCGTCAGGCAGTGGAGTTGATTGATGAATTGAACGGGATTGCAGGTGAAGAAATGTTTGGTTTCTGTCTGGATGTGGGACATGCAAACCTCTTGGGTAAGAATCTCTATCAGGCAGTGACACGCTTGGGACATAGAATTAAGGTCCTTCACCTTCATGACAATGACGGTGTCAGCGATTTGCATACCATTCCTTACACCTTCATGAGAGCAGGGGGCGGTATAAGTACCGACTGGGATGGTTTCTTAAAGGGAATGAAAGAAATTGGTTACAAAGGCGTACTCAGCTTCGAAACCAATCATTGTATGGAGGTATTTCCTGTTGAATTACATGCTTCTACGTTGAAGTTTATCGCGGATATCGGAAGGTATTTTTCCGGACGGATAGAAGAATAGAAGCCCCATATAATCTCACGGGACATATAAAGTGCGTTAATTTTTTAGTGCTGCCAGTCTATCCAGTGCGGGCTTAAAGTTACCGCACTTTTTGTATAAGGCAACCGCAGTTTCTATATCACCGAGAACTTCATTGACGCAGCCCATGTTGAAAGTGGGAATGAAGGTGTTGGCGCCTTCGGTGCGTGCTGTGCTAAATGTAGTGGCCTTTAAGAATTCTGACATAGCCTGGACTATCATGCCCTTGCGAAGATAGATAAGGCCCATAAGGCATACAAAGTCTGCGGTGGTAGCAAATTCGTCGTATATATTTTGGAATAACAAAGCTTCGTCATATCTTTCAAGGTGTAAAAGGGCATAGCCGTAGCCTATTACCATCATTTGGACATATTCTACTTTGGGATCAACATCGTATTCCAGCCCTTTTCCATAATAGTAGCAGGCTTTTTCATCATCTCTTAACATATTGTATGATTGCCCAATCTGAAAATAAAGATAGGGATCTTCCGGAGTTTCTTCCAGCATTTTAAGTAAGAGTTCATTGTTTCTTTCTGCTTTCTTCTTTAGGTCCTCCCAAGTACCGTTGTAGCCGCAATGATCTACCACAAGCGGCAGTGCAACACGCTCGAAACTGCTTCCGTCGATAGCACGTACCTGCTCATGTATAATGGCTTCATAATGAAAATATTTGCGATTAAAGAATCTTTCCACGTCATCGGTGTAGATGGAATCCGTACCATTCTGCTCATAATGATTTTTTCGGGAAATCATTCCTACAGACTTCGGGTAACGGCTGATGAGGGCCTCGAAGCCTTTGGGATTAAGTTCTTCAACATATTCGTCACAATCAAGGACTAAAATCCAGTCATTTGAGGCGCATGAAAGGGAAAAGTTTCTTGCTGCACTAAAGTCATTAATCCAATCAAAATGAAATATTTTGTCGGTATACTTACCTGCAATCTTTATGGTGTCATCTGTTGAACCTGTATCCACAAGTACAATTTCATAATTACATCCGGTAAAATGTTTTGAGATGGATGATAGGAATATATCCATATGTCGTGCTTCATTTTTGGCTATTATACAAATTGAAAATGGTGTCATAAAGAGTCCCTCTTTCAGTAAATTATCCGGTGTATTTATTTCAAATATGTAAGAATTTCTTCAACGCGGTGCCGGTATGTGTGGCATGAAGCTGTGCGGGCGTACCCATTTTCGGCAATTGCCTTGCGTTCATCTTCATGCAGTAGGTAATAATCGATTTTATTAAGTAGGTCAGTCCGGCTTTCATAATATATGAAGTCTTCGCCGGGAACAAAGCAGTCGGAAAAGTCAGCCTGATAGTTGGTAAGCAGAAAACCACCGGCTCCTAAAATGTCAAAGGCGCGTAGCGGGATGCCGCTTTTTATGCTTCTTAATGTGATGTTTAAATTGATTTTTGCGTTTTTAAACACATAAGGTGCGTAATCATAATAATCCACCGGGCCATGATTGATACATCCCGGAAGAACCGTGTCTTTATGGGGAGTGTATAAATCATATTGATATTTTTGACCTATTGCGCTAAGAAGCTCAGTTCTTTCTATGGCGGTGATTTGTCTGTTGATTACATATTGTGCATAGAGGTATTCTACACTTTCAACACTGGTAGGATCAGGTTCCATGGGAAGTACACGCATAAGTTCATCGACAATATCCTTTGTTAAAAGCTCCTGCACAAAATTGTATCCGTAAACATGTTTTTGTGCTGCCATTATTCCTTCAAGATAACCTTCTGTGTAAGAATTGATGCCGTTTAGGCGTTGGTAAAATTGATGTTTTTCTGTATATAAAGAACCTATAAAGGCAATTTCACTTTTATTGCAGGCAGGACTTTTGTAAAAACTTTCAAAATCAGTCATATTGCTTAAACGTCGGGTGTTGGCGGCAAGCGGCATATAATGCACGGTAGTTATTCCGGCAGAGTGAAATTCTTTATATAATTCTTTATCAAAGACAAAAACGTAATTACCGGGATAAATAATAGTATATGAATAGAGAAGAACATACGGATTGTCATAAACCCATGCGACATAGCGCATATCGGCTTTCTTACATGCCAGTGATACTATGGGAAAATAGTTAAAGGTAAACACAAAATCAGGCCCGAAATCCTTTATTTGTGTTACCAATTCTGATTCTGTGTCTTCGTTGTGGTGAACCTCTTTGTTGGAAAAAGGGATGGTTTTTACGATGTGCCCAAGTTCATGGAATGCGGACAAAATGTCATCGTTACCAAAACTTTTCCATTCAAGCATTAGTATTTTCATAATCAAATCCGTTTCTCTTGATAGTTTGTCATTATATTAACTTTATTTTATCATTAATTCTTAAATAAGGGAATGAGTTATTTGTAATCTTAAGTTCACAGCACTTGTAATCACACGGGGGATACAAAAATGCCAAGATCGGGCGGATAGTATGTGAATATAAAGAACATTAATACCAGAACAAAAGTTATAAATAATAAAAGATTGGTCTGTTTTTCATTACATTCCTTTTGAACAATTTTATATGCACTGTAATATGCAGCAATTACACAGATGTAGTATATTGCAATATTAATAAAATCAATACTTTTGCCAAGGATTCCCGAATAGGTGTAGAATAATACAGGAATTAAGAAGGTTCCGATAAGGGTGCCTGCAAGAAGCGTGGGCAAAATGCAGGGGTATTCGTCCTTTGCCCGTTGTGATAGAAGGAAACTTACAAGGAGCATGGGAAAAAACAGAAGCTTCATATGTTCCCAGGTGGATTCGTTTACAGCGGTAAAGAGGCCGACAAGGCGTACTCCACCGCTCCAGTCATAAGCAAAATGTGCCAAGGTTCCCAGTACAGAGGTTATAAGTGCTGCGATAATAAAGGCTGTACGAAGAGATATTTTCATATAAACTCCTTTGACAAATATTTCAGTAATAAATATTCTGCATAAAATATTTGAATTTTATAACATGTTTGTGTTATATCTAGTATATGTTGTTTTTGCAAAGTTATGATTTGACAGTTATAATACAATTAGACAATGAAACGAGGTATACCAATGAATCCAATGGAACTTTTACAATTGAAATCTGATTTTGATGCCTTTAGACAAAATCATCCTAAATTTCTTCAGTTTATAGGTGCAGTTGCATCTAAAGGGATTCCGGAAGGGTCAGTAATAGAAGTTATGGTTGAGACGCCCGGTGGTGAAAAGTATAACGCAAATATACGTGTTTCACAGGCGGATATTGAATTTATCCGCAAATTGAAGAATCTTAAGAATTAAGAACATGATATTGTTAGAAAATTGGTTGAGTGAAAAGTTAAATTCCGCATGCAAAAGTAAATTCCATACTGA
>CAZYVY010000083.1:0-8452 GCA_964651555.1 uncultured Lachnospiraceae bacterium
AGAATATACTGTGTATCCGATAAACAAAAAGAGATATATCTTGGCAGTGTGGGAATAGGTTTGCGAAAAGAAGGATTTAAAGTAAAAATAGGTGAAAATGTGTTGGAAGACGCCGAAAGCAGGAATATGCGGATAAAAATTCCGGGATGGTTTGTAAAAATGTTTGCATACAAGCCGCTGTTGATTGTGGTGTCGGGAGAAACCATTCGCAAGTACGTGGAGAGTGAAGTAGATATACATGTTAATGCATAAAAATATCCTCGTCGGAGTGTAGAATACACTTCGGCGAGGAATGAAAATAATTCACTATTTAAACATCTTACCTTTGATAAAAATAAGGGTTACCAGTAAGCTTAATATCAGTGATGCAATTACAATGATGATAAATCCGTAAGGGCTGTCAGCAAAAGGCATACCGGCTGATGATACATTCATACCATATGCACTGAATATCATGGTAGGGATAGATAAAACAATAGTAACGATAGCCAATGTTTTCATCACAATATTCAAGTTATTAGAAATCACGGATGCAAATGCGTTGGTCATGCTATTTAAGATACCGCTGTAAATATTGGCCATTTCAATTGCCTGTTTATTCTCGACAATAACATCTTCCAAAAGTTCTTCGTCTTCAGGATATTTTTTGAAACGGTCGTTTTTGAACAGTTTTTCCATTACGACTTCATTGGTCCGCAGGGCAGTGGTGAAGTAAACGAGACTCTTTTCCAGTTTGAGCAACTCAAACAATGCACTGTTTTGCGTGGATTTGTGTAAGTTACTTTCCAACAATTCGCTTTGTCTTTCAATATTACGCAGATATTGAAGGAATAAAGATGCAGTCCGGTACAAAATCTGCATTACAAAACGTGATTTCATTGTAGTACTGAAATTACGTACGCGTCCATCCAAGAAAGTGCGCAGAATGGGAGTTTCTTCCAAGCACACGGTAATAATGGTTTTCTTGGCAACAAAAACAGATAAAGGAATGGTATCATATAATTCCTTCTCTGTATCTTCTTCCATCGTGGGAATATTTACCAAAACCATTGTGTAATTGTCTTCGGATTCAATACGGGAACGTTCGTCGGTATCCAGCGCAGATTTCAAATCGTTTACATCGATAGAGAACTTTTGTGAAATATCAAGAACTTCATTTTCGGTAGGGTGGATCATTGAAATCCAGCAACCTTCCATAGGAGCATCCAGAGTACGGATTCTCTGGCCTTCAGAAATATAGTAGTTAACCATTTCTAACCTTCTTTCTATGCCATATGGGCACAAAAAAAACAGGTTAGCCCATCAGCATCATTAAATTTATACAATTAGTGTTTGCGTCATAGGGGTCCGCTTCCATTTTCACTACCTCCTTCATTGATAATCTAAGTATATTTCCCGAAAAATGAAAAGTCAACCCAAAAGCATATTGAAATCGAAAAAACATATAATTTATTAACAGTTAATGTTGAAGGTTGATAAAAATGAAGGAATTTTTTGCAAAAATCAAAAGGTTGGCAGTCTTTCGGAACAAAACACTGCAGAAAGCAGTTGCAATGGGGGTACTTATTTTAGGGGTATGTTTTTGCTTGTTTGCGGCAATAAAAAAAGAGGAAACAGTAGAAGCCGGAAATATGTATGGTGACCGCAAGTTACCTATATATTCTGTAAAAACAGAGGAAAAAGTGATTGCACTTTCTTTTGATGCGGCATGGGGCAATGAAGATACCCGGGAAATTTTGGACATTTTGGAACGTCATGATGTAAAAGTGACTTTTTTTATGACGGGAGGATGGGTTGAAAGTTACCCGGAAGATGTGAAAAGAATTTATGAAGCCGGACATGAGTTGGGAAATCATAGTGAAAATCATTTATATATGTCACAACTTTCTTTGGAAGAAATTGAAGAAGAAATTATGTTGGTTCATAATCGTGTAAAGGAAATTACAGGATATGAGATGTGTGTATTTCGTCCGCCTTATGGAGACTACGATAATGATGTAATTACCGGTGTGGAAAACTGCGGATATTATGCCATTCAATGGAATGTTGACAGCTTAGATTGGAAGGACTACGGAGTGGATTCCATAATACAAACGGTTACCTGTCATGAAAATCTGGGCTGCGGTTCCATTATTTTATGCCACAATGGTGCAAAATACACTGCGGATGCACTGGAAGAGATGATTATCACATTAAAGGAGCAGGGGTATTCTTTCGTTAAGATGTCTGATTTGATTTACAAAGAAAATTATCAAATGGATGTAACGGGAAGACAGTGTCCATGCGGACAATAATCAATAGGGAATATAACATTCCTTGGCTTAAAATCAGAGTTTATCTATTGACAAAAAAGGATGAAGAGGCTAATATATATCCGTAACTAAATACTAGATATACGCTAGGGGTGCTGATTTGCTGAGACGGAGCTTTGTGCTCTAACCCTCATTACTTGAACCGGATAATACCGGCGGAAGGAAGCAGTTATATACAAATTCGTTCGAATCCGGATTTGTATGTTTGATTCGAGAGTAACCTCCTGCGTATGCAAAGGAGGTTTTTTTATGTCATTCTTTTTTACTGCAGAAGAGTATGACGGAGTAACATCCTATCTTCCCACAACCGCAGGTTATGCTGTGCTGATTGCTTTAATGCTGGCGATTCTTTTGTTTGCATGCTATTGTAACGGCAAAAAGAGCGTGAAGCTCAGTAGTAAGCAACTGGCGTTTTCTGCAATGGCAATGGCTCTTGCGGTGGTAACTTCCATGATTAAATTGTTTGAGTTACCTATGGGAGGTTCTGTGACTCTGTTCAGTATGCTCTTTGTTGTACTTATCGGCTATTGGTTTGGACTAAGAGCCGGTCTTATGACCGCCATTGCATACGGATTTCTCCAGTTAATTCTGGAACCTTATATCATACATCCGATGCAAATGCTGGTAGATTATATTTTTGCTTTTGGAGCTTTGGGTTTATCCGGCATTTTTGCCAACAGGAAACACGGTTTGCTTATGGGTTATTGGGTAGCGGTAGGTGGACGTTTTGTGTTTGCATTCCTTTCAGGAATGATTTTCTTTGGCTCGGCAGCGGCAGATTATAATATGTCTATTCCGATATATTCTGCTGCATATAATGGTTCTTACCTTTTGGCGGAAGGAATTATGACCACTGTTTTAATTTGTATTCCGCCTATTCGTAAAGCACTTGCAAAGGTTAAAAACATGGCCCTTGCAGACAATAACCGCAAAGATTCAGATGCCGGAGAAAAAAATACGGCATCCTGATAAATGGGTAAAAAAGGAGTTGCATTTAGTGTAACTCCTTTTCTTCTTTGCCAATAATTTGCTTACAATTTCCAACCTTTGCTTGTAAAGAATTGTGAAATTGAGTATACTATTGCAGTGAGCGGATTGAATGAAATGATATTGTCAATGAATAGGTTAAAAAGTAAAATCCGCGTGGAGGATTATGAGCTGGGAAAGTAATGTTAGAAAAGTGGTGCCTTATGTACCGGGAGAGCAGCCTAAGGCAACCGATATTATTAAGTTAAATACGAATGAAAACCCTTATCCGCCCGCACCGGGAGTGACCAGGGCAATGGAAGAATATACAGAGCGTTCCGGAGAATTGAGACTTTATCCGAGCCCTACGGTTGAAAATCTTGTAAAAGATTTAGCAGAATATTATAATCTGTCGGAAGAACAAATTTTTGTGGGTGTGGGTTCTGATGATGTTTTGGCCACCGCCTTTTTAACCTTTTTTAACGCTGAGAAACCGGTGGTTTTCCCGGATATTACATACTCTTTTTATGAGGTGTGGGCGCAGTTATATAACATTCCCTACGTAAAGAAACCTCTTGATGAACATTTCAGAATTGTAAAAGAGGATTATTTGACCGGTAATAATGGTGGTGTGGTAATTACCAATCCCAATGCTCCTACCGGTATTGCAGAGAGCAGAGCGTGGGTAGAAGAGATTATCCGTGCCAATCAGGATTGTGTAGTCATTGTAGATGAAGCATATGTGGATTTTGGCGGTGAGACCTGTCTTCCGCTTATTGATAAATATGACAATGTATTGGTGGTGCATACCTTTTCAAAGTCGCGTTCCTTAGCAGGACTTCGTGTAGGTGTGGGTATGGGAAGCAAAAAGCTTATTAAGTACCTGAATGATGTGAAGTTCTCCATCAATTCTTACACAATAAACAGGCCAACCTTAGCATATGCGTCCCTGTCCTTGAAGGATGAGGCATATTTTAGGGAATGTGTGGATAAAATCTGTGGGACCAGAACGCGGACCATGGAAGAATTGTCTAAGCTTGGTTTTATCATGACAGACAGTAAGACAAATTTTTTATTTGCCAAGCATGAAACTGTGCCGGCTGAAGAATTGTTTGAAATGCTGAAATCCAAGGGTGTGTATGTAAGATATTTTAAGGCACCCCGTATCAATGAATACCTCCGTATCACTATCGGAACCGATGAAGAAATGAAAAGATTGATTCAAGAATTAAGTGCATATTTGCAAAAGTAATCGGACAAAACAGGTTTTCATAAATATATAAAAATAAAAAAGAAGATGGCAATAATGCCATAAAAAAGGAGAACATTTATGACAGCAGTTGCAGAATGGTTTGCCCAAACATTAGGGCAGTATATATCACCGGAATGGGTTGTTTTTATTATTTCCATGATTCCTATTTTGGAGTTACGTGGAGGATTGATTGCATCTTCAATTTTGAATATTCCTATTTTGAAAGCAATTCCTTTCTGTATCGCGGGAAATATCGTACCTATTCCGTTTATTCTTCTTTTTATCAAGAAGATTTTAAAATGGATGCAGAAGATAAAAGGTTTGCGTGTGATTGCAAACTGGCTTGAAAATAAAGCAATGAAAAAAAGTGATGCCCTGAAAAAAGGTGAGTTCTGGGGACTTGCGTTGTTCGTAGGTGTCCCCCTTCCGGGAACGGGTGCATGGACAGGGTCTTTGATTGCGGCATTGTTTGATATTGATATTAAGAAAGCTGTGTTAGCAGAGCTTTTGGGTATCATCATTGCAACCGTTATTATGTCCATTCTTTCTTATGGATTACTGGATGTTATCATGGGATTGTTTGCATAGCCGGAACGAGGTATATGAATGGAAGCTTATACAGATTTTGCCAGTGTTTATGACACATTTATGGATGAAACTCCTTATGAGGAATGGGCTGAATTTCTTCATGAGCTGATAAAAGAATATGGTATATCCCAAACGGCATCTAAGGAGGACTCTGTGCTGGATTCCGAAAAGAATCTTGTACTCGACTTAGGATGCGGAACCGGTACTTTGACAGAACTTTTATATCATAAAGGTTATGATATGATTGGTGTGGATTTTTCACAGGAGATGCTAAATATTGCACTGGATAAAAAAGAAAAGTCCGGCAGTGATATCCTTTATTTATGTCAGGATATGCGGGAACTGGATTTGTACAGTACCGTTGGAACGGTAATCAGTGCCTGTGATTCTGTGAATTATCTGTTGGAAGAGGAAGAGGTTATCGAGACATTTCGTCTGGTAAATAATTACCTCTATCCCGGTGGTGTTTTTATTTTTGATTTTAACACGGTTTATAAGTATGCGCAGGTAATCGGCGATACCACCATCGCGGAAAATCGTGATGACTGCAGTTTTATCTGGGATAACTTTTATCATGAGGAAGAACATATCAACGAATACGACCTGACCATTTTTGTAAAAGAAGGAAAAGAAGGAGTATTCCGCAAGTTTACGGAGACTCATTATCAGAGAGGTTATACACTGGAGGAGATGAGGTCTTTTGTGGAACAGGCGGGACTTAAATTCATGAAGGCAATTGATGCGGATACCCATGAAGAACCGACGGAAGTCAGTGAACGCATCTATATTATTGCCGGGGAGCAGGAGAAATAAATGAGTGATTATATTGTAAGAGCAACGGCAGGCAATGCACAGATTCGTGTATTTGCGGCATATACAAAGGATATGGTGGAGGAAGCAAGAAGCCGCCACAATACCAGCCCTGTAGCCACCGCAGCATTAGGAAGACTCATGACGGCGGCTGCCATGATGGGTAGTATGTTAAAAGGGGAAAAAGATCTTTTGACCTTACGCATTCATGCAGACGGTCCTATTGAGGGGATTACCGTAACCGCCGATTCCAAGGCCGGCGTAAAAGGATATGTTGGTAATCCTAACGTCATTTTGCCGGCAAACAAATTAGGAAAGCTTGATGTGGCAGGTGCCGTCGGTATAGGTTTTATGGATGTCATCAAGGACATGGGGTTGAAAGAACCTTATGTAGGACAGACGGTTTTGCAGACCGGTGAAATTGCGGAGGATTTAACCTATTATTTTGCCAATTCCGAGCAGGTGCCTTCTTCTGTCGGACTTGGTGTTTTGATGAGCAAAGACAATACCGTAGCGCAGGCCGGCGGATTTATTATTCAGTTGATGCCTTTTGCGGAAGAAGCTGTTATTACTAAACTGGAGGAGAATTTGCAGAATATTACCAGCGTAACAACCTTGCTTGCACAGGGCAATACCCCGGAGAAATTGGTGGAACTTCTGTGTAAGGATTTAGACCCTGTCATTACCGATAAAACAGATACACGCTTTTATTGTAACTGTGACAAGGCAAGAGTCGAGAAAGCCTTGATTAGTGTGGGCAGAAAAGAATTGCAGGAAATGATTGACGAAGGTAAAGAAATCGAGATGAATTGCCATTTCTGTAATACGGCGTATAAGTTTAGTGTGGATGAATTGAAGAGTCTGGCGAAGAAGTCAAGATAGTAGTCCGGCAGGGGTAAGAAAAGAATAGGATAAAAGAAAATTGATAAAAGAAGCATTCCGAATGTTGTGCGATAAGCGGCAGAGGGAATGCTTCTTTTTTATATCAATATAAAAATCTATTCGGCATCAGTTTGTACCTTCGCCTTCTCCAACGAAAGTTCAATGGCTTCCAGCAATACCAGGGAGGTGTACTTGGCATCGTCGGAATAGGTAATATCCTCAAGGGACTGGTTTGCAATAATCTGGGAGGCTAAATCCTGAAGGGAAGGCTCTACCAAAGGGAAAAGTGTTTCTACATCTTCGCTCAAATTTACCAGTTCGATGGAATTAATATTATTGGCATCTACCATTACTTCAATATCTACAGTCTGGCTGCCGAGGCTGATAGAAGCGGAGTAAACACCGGGGATGAATCTGGCGTCTGTTACGGTGGGACTTGGGATTTCGTCTGTTGTTTCTTCTTTGTCGGGAACGAACATAATAATCAGCAGAACAATGAAGAGAATGCCCAGTAAGGCGAAGATCCCGCTATATATAATTTCTTTCATACGAAGTACGACAATTTTGGTTTTATTACTCATATGCGTCACCATTTCCTTTTCTTATGTTTTAAATTTATTCGGGAACAGGTGCTTTTATGATTATTATTCCCTATGACGCATGGACTTTTTGCGGAAGTGAGCAAAAACGTTTAATGCTGAGTGATAGGAGTAGAGTGAAATTTTGTTGTAGATTTAATAAGAATAATTTATAATTAAGATGGTGTGTTGTTTTTGATTTCATATACGTCAGAGAAAACTGCCGGATGATGGTAAGCAATGCATACATAGAGCAAGGAGATTGTTGACATGAAATTCACAAAGATGCAGGGTTGCGGAAATGATTATGTATATATTAACGGTATGGCAGAAAAAGTGGAAAACAAACCGGAAGTTGTACCGATGCTTAGTGACCGTCATTTCGGTATCGGCGGCGATGGCGTAATTTTTATCAATGCTTCGGACAAGGCTGATTTTGAGATGGAGATGTATAATGCTGACGGTTCCCGTTCCCAGATGTGCGGTAACGGAATACGTTGCGTGGGCAAATTCGTTTATGATAAAGGATTAACCGATAAAAAAGAAATTACGGTAGAAAGTTTCGGCGCAGTAAAATATCTGACATTGACGGTTGGAGAAGATAATAAAGTATCCGGAGTAAAAGTGGATATGGACGAACCGGAACTGAAGGCTGAGAAAGTTCCCGTAAAGTGTGAAGAAGAGCAGGCAATAAATATACCTGTTGAAATAAACGGAAATACATATCACATGACCTGTGTATCCATGGGTAATCCCCATGCGGTTATTTTCGTGGATGAAATCACGGATGACATGGTTTGGACAGACGGTAAGGCTTTGGAAGTACATCCTTGTTTCCCGGAGCGGGCAAATATTGAGTTTGTGCAGGTGTTAAGTCCGAACCATATAAAAATGCGCGTTTGGGAGCGTGGTTCCGGTGAGACCTTTGCCTGCGGAACAGGAAGCTGTGCCTGCGTGGTTGCAGGAGTGTTAAATGGTCTGACGGAAGAAAAAGTAACGGTATCTTTACTTGGCGGCGATTTGGAAATTCAGTGGAACAGGGAAAAAAACAGGGTTTACATGAC
>CAZYVY010000084.1:0-8301 GCA_964651555.1 uncultured Lachnospiraceae bacterium
TCAGGCATCATAAATTCAATGATAAAATCCAAATTACTCCAATATTTTTTTGCCAAGTCTTGTAAACTTTCTTCATAATTAACTGTTGGCTCGTCTTCACATGCAAAAATAATACCATCAATTTCACTAACATACATTTCTAAATTATCATCAAAATACATTCTACAAGCCTCCATCAACTTCCAATTTCCCTCTCTATTACACCGCCAAAATTCAGCCACTTTGCGCCCAAAACAGAATCTCTTTACAACTTCCCTTTGAACCTGCGTAATTTTCTCCTTACTCGCCCTCTCCGGTCACCCTGACTCTCGGATCCACCCAGGCATAAATCAAATCCGTAACGGTACTGATAATTACAATGCCTGCCGCAATCAGCATTACAATTGCCATTACCACGGGATAGTCTCGCGTCGATATAGCCGATAAAAGACTTCTTCCAAGTCCCGGAATGCCGAATACCTGCTCAATGATAATGCCTGAGGCAATCATATCCGCCACTACCATACCGATAAATGTTATGGTAGGCATAATGGCATTCTGCAGAATATGACGGTACAACATACTTGTGGTACTGTTTCCGCGACTATAAGCCGTTCTTGCATAATCCTTCTTCGCCTCTTCCAGAATATTCGCTTTTAACAGGAGGATACACATAGCGCATTTCGGCAAAGCAATGGCAATGGCCGGACAAATAAGATACCCCACAAAGCCTATAAAATTATCATGATAATCAATATATCCTCCCGGCGTAAACAAACGGAAGGTCAAGCCAAACACAAAGGTCAAAAGAAGTCCTAAAAGAAACGGCGGTACGGACATAAACAGCTGATTAATTACGATAAAAATTTTATCAACCACGCCACCCACTCGTTTTGCCGTATAAATTCCCAAAGGAATGGATACCGCACACACAATCACAAGGGCTAACGCCGACATCGTAAAATTGATAAAAATTTTATCTCCGATTAAATCCGTCACACTCATAGAATAAGAATAGGACTTTCCGAAATCAAAGGTAAGCATGCCAAGAAGCCACTTGCCATATCTTACAAAAAACGGTGCATTTAAGCCCATCTGTTCTCTCATGGCTTCTAATTTTTCCGGTGTTGCTTCCGTGCCCAGTTTCTGCAAGGCAGGGTCTCCGGGCAAAATGGAAAAGGCTGCAAACACCACAAAAGAGACCGCAAGAAGGGTCAGTACAAGCATTAAAATTTTTTTAAACATGTACTTTGCCATCTTGGGTCTCCTTTCTTTAGTCAAATTCTTCTAAATCTTACTCTGCCGATGTTTCCACAATATAAATCTTAGACACATCCATTACATACATGGGATAAAATTCATAACCTGCGTACTTCTTATTCAATGCAGTAAATTCAGGCAAGTCCTGAATGTATACGTTTGCCGCGTCTTTAGCAAGGTAGGTCTGGCATTCTCCAAAGTAAACCACCTTCTGTGCTTCATCCGTGGTTGCCATAGCATTTGCAAAAGCCACATCATAATCCGCATTTTCATAATTAACGAAGTTATCCCCTGCCGAACTTACGAAACGGTCCAAAAATGCCGTTGCGGTAAGCTGTGGTGCATCCACACCGATTACTGTTGCTTCATAATTGCGGTTACTGTAGGTTTCACTTAACCATGTATTCCAGTCCACCAGTTGAATTTCTGCAGTTACATTTACCTCTTTTAACTGTTCCGCGATAACCTGGGCAGTATCCACGTGCTGCTGATAGTTAGACGGTACCGTAATGGTAAACGTAAATCCGTCCGCATATCCGGCTTCTGCCAAAAGGTCTTTAGCCTTCTCAACATCGTAAGGATACATCTCCGAGAGACTTTCGTCATAATACTTACCAAATGCCGGAATCATACTGGTTCCGATAATCGTTCCCTTACCGTCAGATACGAAATCCAACACTTCTTCGCGGTTTACGGCATAGCAAAGCGCCTGACGCACGCGAACATCGCTAAAAGGCTCAAAATCATTGTTTAAATACAAGGCCTGAACAAGGTTCATATTACCTTCCAACACATTGTATTTCTCCATATCAAGCTCTGCCATCTGGGCAGCGGTCAATCTTGAGAACATATCAATGGAACCACCGTTTAATTCCATAGCAATGGTATCCGCATTTGCACAAATTTTAAAAGTAACCTTTTCAATATGGGCCTTTTCACCCCAGTAATCATCGAAACGTTCCATCTTCACATTGGTTAATGGAGAACGCGACACATACTGATAAGGACCGGTACCGATGGCATTTCCATCCGGATCTGCATTATCTGCCGGGATAATTGCCGCCTCAATGGTAGACAACATGGTAAGAAAATCACTGTCCGGCTGTGCAAGCTTAATTGCCACACTGCCTTCTTCTGTAATCTCTATGGCCTCAATATTAGAAAACGCCGCTACTGAAGGAGCTCCTCCCTCAATATCGGCGAATTTTGCAACTGAATATCTAACATCCTCCGCCGTAACAGGGTTTCCGTTATGGAACTTCACGCCTTCCCTTACCGTAAAGGTATAGGTCAGTCCGTCTTCTGAAATTTCCACATCACTGGCTACTGCGGGTACTAAATTACCGTCGGAATCTGCCTTGTATAAGCCTTCGTAGACATTGAAAAAGATTTCCTTGGTTCCTGCCGCCAACATATCATGGGGGTCAAGACTGTCCTCAATGTCCTGAGGAATTCCGATGGTAATAGATGAAGAGGAATTCTCCTTATCACCTGAGCATCCGCTCAGTGCAACAGTACTTGTGAGTAAAATCATCAGAAGAAGACCTGCAAACAATCTTCTTTTTTTCATTTTACTTTTCCTTTCTTCTATTCATTATGAAATAATAAAAACCTATGTCATTGTAGCAGATGACATAGGTCTTTGCAAGATTTTCTTATTTTAAGATTTTCTTTAACTCATCCATAAACGTATTTACATCCTTAAATTCTCTGTATACAGACGCAAATCTTACATATGCAACAGGGTCTAAGTCTTTCAATTTATTCATGATAAGTTCACCGATGACATTGCTGGAGATTTCTCTCTCTTCACGGTTTACAATTTCAGTTTCCACTTCATCCACAATCTGGGTAATCTGAGCGGCAGATACCGGTCTCTTATGGCAGGCACGCAAAACACCCGCTTCAATCTTGGTTCTGTCGTAGGTTTCACGGTTTTCATCCTTTTTGATAATAATCAAAGGAATAGTTTCCACTTTTTCATATGTAGTAAATCTCTTACCGCATTCATCACACACACGGCGACGGCGAATGGAATTATTCTCCTCTGCCGGTCTGGAATCGATTACTCTGGTATTTTCATGGTTGCAAAAAGGACACTTCATATGTTCTCCCCCATTATCATAATTGGTTTACCATAAAATTTTATCTCATTTAACGATTTTCGTCAACCAAATTCTGACATTTGTATCGCAAAAAAGCCTCTGTCAGGCAATTTTTATACATCCACAAGAATAATATCCGGTCCAATTTGTTTGATATCGCAGAAACATATCACATAATCCGGCTCCTGATGAAAAAATCCGCAGAATTTTCCTCTTCCGGGAACATGAATTTTTTCAATACATCCTTTGCAACAATCAAATTCTATATCGCCCACATGCCCTAGTTTCCGGCATTCTTTTATACTGATAACTTCTTTTTCCCGCAACTCCGAAAACAGCATAACCATACCGCCTTTTTTTATTATTGTACGCATTTTTGCAGGCGGATGTGATTCTTTAATAAGAATTTCCATGCATATTTTTTCTTTTATAAAATTACGGTTTCTTTGGGTATAAAAGAGAGGCATATGGCAATCCTAGATTTTACAACACTAATTTCTATGCTTTTTCAATAAAAAGGAAAAGGAGATACAGTATGGCTGCCGGAAAAGTTGAAATCTGCGGCGTTAATACCGCAAAATTACCGCTGTTAAAAGCTCAGGAAAAAGAAGAACTTTTCGAGAAAATCGCAGAAGGCGATAAAGAAGCAAGAGAACGTTATATCGAAGGAAACCTGCGACTGGTTTTAAGCGTTATCAAGCGTTTTTCTTCCAATAATGAAAATGTAGACGATTTATTTCAAATCGGATGCATAGGACTGATGAAGGCAATCGATAATTTTGACACTTCCCTAAATGTAAAATTTTCAACCTATGCAGTCCCTATGATTATTGGAGAAATACGGCGCTTTCTTCGGGATAACAATGCCATACGGGTCAGCCGTTCCTTAAAAGATACCGCCTATAAAGCAATTTACGCCAAAGAAAGTCTTACCAAGAAAAATATGCGCGAACCTACCATTACGGAAATTTCGCAGGAAATCGGCATTTCCAAGGAAGATATTGTCTATGCCCTGGATGCTATTCAGAATCCCATGAGCCTTTATGAACCGGTTTATACCGAAGGCGGAGATACCTTGTATGTCATGGATCAGATAAGTGATAAAAAGAACCGGGAGGAGCTTTGGGTGGAGCATTTATCCTTAAGCGAAGCCTTAAAACGGTTAAATACCAGAGAACACGAAATCATTGTTTTACGTTTCTTTGAAGGCAAAACCCAAATGGAAGTGGCCGACATCATTGGAATCTCCCAGGCGCAGGTCTCCCGTTTGGAAAAAAATGCATTAAAAACCATGCGGCATTATCTGGAGGGGTAAAATATAGGACGCGTGGAGATAATTGAATCCCCAACGGAGACGTTCTTAAAGGGTCCTTATGTGGATTGCAATTATCTCCACGCTGTTTACTATAATCTTACCAATGATTCATTGATATTTCCGTATGGTTTTCGGCTTAGCCTTTTAGGTATGTGTTACATAGTTGCTAAACCGACAGAATATTTTAATTAAATTTCGCGGCTGATTTCTTTCTTTAAACGGTTCATAATTTTTTTCTCAAGGCGGGATATGTAGGATTGGGATATTCCGAGGAGTTCCGCCACTTCTTTCTGGGTCATTTCATGACCATCACTGCGGTTAAGACCATATCTCAAGTTAATAATTAATTTTTCACGGTCTCCCAGACGGTTAATGGCTTTCATCAAAAGTTTACGTTCTGCATCAGTCTCGATATCACGATAGATTACATCTTCATCCGTTCCCAGAATATCAGATAAAAGCAGCTCATTACCATCCCAATCCACATTTAAGGGTTCATCAATGGAAACTTCCAGCTTGGTTTTACTGTTTCTTCGAAGGAACATAAGAATTTCGTTCTCAATACAACGGGAAGCATAGGTGGCAAGCTTAATGTTTTTATCTGCCCGAAAAGTATTGATGGACTTAATCAACCCTATGGTTCCAATGGAAATCAAGTCTTCCACACCGACACCGGTATTATCAAACTTCTTGGCAATATACACTACCAGTCTTAAATTATGTTCTATCAAGACAGCCTTTGCTTTTTCGTTTTCTTCCGTTCCCAGCTCCAAAATGCATCTGTTCTCCTCTTCCGCTTCCAGCGGTGGCGGCAGAACATCACTTCCCCCGATATAAAAAAGTTCTCCTTCCTGTTCCGGCTGTACAAAAAACGGATAATAAAACTTTCTGCACACACTACCTTCCACAAACCAGTGCCCTAATGACTGCCCTATCATTTTTAATCCTCCTTCAGATACTCCGGATGCAGTATCATATGATACGCTCCTCTTTTTGAAATCTTACCGGGATAAAAAGCAAGCATTACATCCTTACTCACCACATCCCCTTCTTTGGTATGGATAATCATTTTAGGTATCATTTGTGCTTTTAATTCATCATTTTCATTTCCAAGGGTATGATAGGTAACACGATAAAAATCATTTCCAAATTCCGGCACCACGTTTTTTTCAAGAATACAAACCGCTTTCCCGGTACTGTTTTCCCGCAACCGGTTTCCGGTGTCTTTCAGTGCAATGACACTGACTGTATTCTGACCGTTTTCTTCCTCTGACACAGTCAGGGTTACCGGCACAAATATGCTCTCTGCTCCGTTTTTTTGCCTGCGATACAAATGAATCCCCGCTTGCAACAAAATATAAATTGATATAAGTGCCAAAATCCTTATTTCTGTTATATCCGGAATCCATTTTAATCCTGTAATCCATTTTGCAATTCCTCCCAGAATAAAAGCAGATGCCAGCAGACACATCATCATACATAAATACTGTTGCATTCCTCTTACCCGAAAGCAAATTCCCGTCATTAATACCGAAAACAGCGGAAATAAAAGCAGGTACTTTGGTGCCCCCGAAATTCCTATGGGTAGCAACATCAAACACCCGCCCACTGCTCCTACCAGAGAGGCAATAATAATCCTTAGCCGTGTTGCTTTTAACTTCATCAGAGAAGCCGTTAACATCAACACACAATAATCGGTTACAAACTGTATTGCAAAAACAGAATCCAAATATATTTCATACTTCATACTTTAAGTCCTTCACAGCGATTATCATATCATCTTGAACCTGCATATTTTGTCGAAATCACAGAACAAAAAGCGGAAAAGTTTCGACAAAAAATACTCACCGAAGTGAGTATTTTCCAGAAAGATATTATTTATAGTATGGGGGAATAATTTTAAATCATTGCCGCCCAAGTATTTTCCTGTTGCGTATATAAATTACTCATTATTCAATGCCTCCGTTCTTATTTCAATATATTCATCTAATGTGTAAATTACTTCTCCGTTTTCGCGATACCCAATCCAGCTTTTAGGACATTCCTCTATTTTCTCATAAATATCACTGCTACCACACCAAGCCATTTCCGCAATAATACTCTCACATTCTTGTACAAATGCTGTATCTCCAAAATATAGGTCAATACTTGTATCAGGAAACTCATCATTAGCAATCTTAACTCCAATTTCATCTTTAAAAAATGCATATTCCTTTTCGGCATTCTCATCTGACATCTGAGAAATATCTATGAAAATATTTAACACAATATGTGTCCAAGTATCATCTTCATCATCTCTACTTGAATTATTATATTGAAGCATACTATCTAATGTCACTTTATCTGCAGTCTGTCCTTCATAATCTGCTGCACATACATCTACACTCAAATAACTTCCCGGAAATGCCTGTTGTACAAGCGGTTCATACTCTTCCTCTACCTGTCTTGCCACCACAGTTTGCAGATAATAATCATGCTTGATTCGTTCAGCATGCTCATCTGTTCTTACCTGAAACAACAACGTAGAATTATTTTCCGGATAACACATCGCCCACATGTCACCATCATAATAATAACTCTTAATTTCAAATTCCTCTCCATACAAAAAGCAATATATTACTTCTGTGAAAATATATTCAACTACATAGTAAAAAACTTTTCACAAGAACACAAGTCTAATGCAAATACATTTTAATATAAAAAACCCCTTTTATCAGATTTTATGCTTCTAATAAAAGGGGCTTACACTCATAAACAATATTTTATTTATTCTTCAAGAACTCCGGAATCACAATGGTCTTCTCTTCTACATTGCTTCTTAATTCCTTGGGTCTTGCAGGTGTTACCGGTTTGGTAACAGGCTTTGTTGCTGCAGGTGTTGCCGCAACAGGAGAATTAATCGGTGTAAAGTTCTGTGTATGTGCAAGAGGTCTTGACATTACAGGACTTGTCTGCTTCGGCATAGTACCTACCTGAGGCTTATAGGGCTGGAATGTAGGCGGTGTATATTTCATCGCCGGATTGCTCTGCGTAAAAAGACCGGTAGCAATTACGGTAATCTTACATACATCTGCATCATCCGCATTGTACATTGCACCAAAAATGATATTTACCTGATCGCCTGTCATTTCCTGAACATAGCTTGCTGCTGTATTGGCATCAATCAATGAGATATCGCCGGATACATTAATAATAACATCCGTTGCACCTTCAATGGTTGTCTCAAGTAATGGACTCTCAACTGCCATCTTAATTGCTTCAAGTGCCTTATCTTCACCCTTACCAACACCGATACCGATATGTGCAATACCTTTATTGGTCATAACGGTCTGTACATCAGCAAAGTCAAGGTTAATTACGGAAGGAATATTAATCAAATCTGTAATACCGGAAACTGCCTGCTGTAATACTTCATCAGCCTTCTTAAGTGCATCCGGCATTGTTGTCTTCTTATCAACAATCTGAAGGAGTTTTTCATTGGGAATAACAATTAAGGTATCCACATTTTCTTTTAATCTTTCGATACCTGCTTCGGCGTTCATCATACGCCCCTTTGCTTCAAAACGGAAAGGTTTCGTAACAACACCTACGGTAAGGATACCCATGCTCTTGGAAAGTTCTGCAACAATAGGAGCTGCACCG
>CAZYVY010000085.1:0-7925 GCA_964651555.1 uncultured Lachnospiraceae bacterium
ATCAAGAAAATGCCATATGCTTTTACTGAGCAAGGAATATACATGCTCGCAACTGTTTTGAAAGGAAAACTTGCAGAACAGCAAAGTATTTTCATTATGCGTGCGTTTCGTGAGATGCGTCACTATATAAAACAAAATCAACAGTTTGTTACACAGTCGGAGATGCGACTTGTTACGGCAAAAGTATCGGAAATATCCGTGCAGGTTGCAGGTGTTGTAGATTGGAAGAATAAAGCTGAAGATAGATTTGATAATATTCAAAGAAGTATAGATACTCTAAATGAAAACTTTGTCTCAGATAAGGATTTCAAAAATTTTGTTATCTATAAAGGACAGAAGTTTGAAGCAGATGCGGCATACATAGACATATATCAGCAGGCAAAAAAGAGCATTTATGTAGTGGATGATTATGTGAATACAAAGACTTTACAGCTATTATCGCAGAAGCAAGCCGGTGTAGAAGTGGTTTTATTTACAGAAAACGGTCATGGGAAAAGAGGTTTTTTGACGACAGCGGTAGTAAATGACTTTATACAAGAATATCCACCACTCAGAATTAAACCTAATGCAGATTGCCATGACAGATTGATAGTTCTGGATTATGGTTTGCCTACAGAGCAAGCATATCATTGTGGTGCATCCAGTAAGGATGCAGGAAAGAAGCTTTGTGCCATAAATGTGATATTAGAAACAAGTATGATTCATCCGGTAATAGATAAGTTGCTACTAGCTCCGGATAAACAGATATAGTCATTCGGCATATACTGATAAAATGCAACGATTTCATCAAAGGTAACACCATACTTGTATTTTTGAGAAGCAGGGTGTAAGAATAATCCTTTGTAGCCTACGATTAAGGAATAGTAGCTGATTTCTTCCAGAGTTTTTTGTGCATAGGCAGTGTCAGGAATGGGTATGAAAACGGCACCTCACCGTCTAAAAACCTGATTATTCACGGTCATACCATGGCTTCGTATTACAAGTTTTTCAGGAGGACACCCCGGAAGCGTTTGACAATTGGGACGACAACATAATACAATACTTCTTAGGACCGGTGCCGGTATTACGTATGTCTGCTAATATAAAAAGGAATTTATGAGGATAACCATATGAAATTGATTCCCATTCCAAAAGAGAAATATGATGAATACAGACTAAATCTTATGTTTGACTGCTACAAGTGGGATCCGCAGTATCTGGACCACAATACGGTAGCCCCCTATGCATTGGCAATTTCGCCGGAGGAACATAAACAACTGGTGCAGTATATAGAGGCCTTGGACAGAGAAACCAAAGCGGCAGAAGAATATTTAAATCTACATCAGGAGCTGACAAAGCCTTTGGCCTTGCCGAGAAAAATCCGTAAGGAAATATATAAGCTTACCAATTATGAACCGGACAGGCATGTCCGCCTGAAACGTTACGATTTTCATCCTACCGTGGATGGAAAGTGGGCAGTCAGTGAGGTAAACAGCGATGTGCCGGGCGGTTATGCGGAAGGCTCTTTTATGCCGAGAATGGCATTGGAGACGATTGGTGCAGAAGATAAATACTGGTGCATGAATTTTGGCGAAAATCTTGTGAATGCCATTAGTAAAAAGGTTAAGGAAGGCGGCAGGATTATGCTGGTTCATTGTACTTCTTACAGTGATGACCGACAGGTAATGCAGTTCTTGGGAGACCGGTTAAAAGAAAAAGGATTTCAGGTGATTTACGGAGCTGCCGACCATGTGAAAATTGAAAATGGAAAAGCATACAGTACGTTGGACGGTAACGAAGGTGAGCTGGATATGGTGTACCGCTATACTCCGTTGGAATGGATGATAGAGATGCGCCGAAAATATTATAAGGATTATTATGGTGCTACAGTTCCTACCTGCAATCACCCTATAGCAATGTATGCCCAGACCAAACGCTTTCCGTTAGTTTGGGATGAACTGGAAAAGAACGGTATCAGCATGGCAACCTGGCGGGAACTTCTTCCGGAAACTTTGGAGGTAAAAGATGCCAAGGGAAAAGAGGGATATATCTATAAGCCTGCCTGCGGACGGGTGGGTGACGGAATTTCCATAAAAGAAGCCTGTGTAGGCAATGAGTACAAAGAAATTATGAAGGATGTAAAAAGACATCCGAAAAAGTATCTGGCACAGAAACGATTTCACGTAAAACCATTGGAAGGTGAAAACGGTGAAAAATATAATGTATGCTTAGGCTGCTACACCGTAGACGGGAAACATGCAGGATATTATGCAAGAATAAGCACGTCCATGCGTATTGATTCCGGTGCGGCAGATACCCCCGTATTGATTGAAAGAGAGGGGAAGTAATATGACAGATAAAGAACTATATCGTATATGGGCGCCCTTGGGTAAAAAATGGACAGAGTGGGTGCGTCCCGTACCTTTTGTAGAGATTCACGAGCATTCCAAATATTACAATTTTACCTTGTTCGAAGTGCCGGCAATGGATTTCCCGGAAGAAAAGTTTGGAGATGCCGCGTTAATTGTGGATTTGCCCGGTGCAGAAAGTGTGGAAGTAGGGATTGCGTTGGCGAAGGAAGGATACCGCCCCATTCCTGTTTTCAACGGGACCATTGAACAGCCCGGTGCAAGAACCACCGTGGATAACCAGTCGGCGGGCATGGCGCTGATAAGCGGGGCCGCAGAGTTGAAGAAGATAGAGTTGAAGGATGACGCAAATCCTGCGTTTTTGATGGATAGTAACCGTTTGCACAGATTCCGCATCAATGTGGCGGTGTTTGACAACAGCTGGGATATTTATCCGCAGGATATGCCCTCGGCAGATTATTTTTTAAACAACGGCATTCACAAAATTGTTGTAATAGGGGAAAGACTTTCAAGGGATTTGAAGAAAATTCTTTATGAGTATCAAAAAAAGAAAATAGACATCTATCTGCAAAAAGATTTTAATGAACCTAAAAAGGTGAGAGTGCGGAAACAGCTTCCTATAGATGTTGAGTAAAGAGGAATAGAAAGTTGATTAAATTTAACGGCCGGATTGTGCAGTTTGGATTCGGAGCTGTGGGTAAAAGTTTTTATGAAAAATTATCCAAAGAACTCCGTTTTGATGAAAACAAATATTATGTCATTACCGGAAAGCAAGAGGAGTTTGATGATTATATCGATATGGGCGGGATTGCTCCGAATTTTATCGTTAGCGAGGTGACAAGGGAGAATTACAAAGAAGTCTTTGCGCCTTATCTTTCGGAAGGTGATTTGCTCATTGACTTTGCGGATATGGTTGGTACCAGAGATATCTGCCAGTGGTGTGCATTCCGCAATGTCATGTATATCAATACCGGCGAAGCGGACTGGCCGGACCATTGGTACAGTATTTTTAATGAAAATGAATTGAAGCATGAATTAAAACAAAAGTGCGAGAGTGATGCCTCCGTCAACAAGTACCCGATTGTGCTTCACCACGGAAACAATCCGGGATTGGTGTCACATTTTGTAAAAGCAGCCATTGAATATGTGGCAAATACACAGTTTAAGAAGGATAAGCATTTAAAAGAACTGATAAAGCAGGGTAAGTTTAATGAGGCTGCACAGATGATAGGAGTACGCCAGATTCATGTAAATGATGTTGATTTGCAGGAGATGAAGGGTGAGTACCGGGAAAATCTTTTATACAGTACATGGTGCATGGAGTCTTTCTGGTATGAGATGTTAAGTGAAGCCACCGTTAATATTGGTACACATGAAAATATTGATTTTGAAGATGAGTGTAATTTTGTCAACTATGATAAAGGCTTTTTGGAATTCCGGAATATCGCCGCAGATAAAAGATGTTGTACCTTTTATCCAAACGGAAGAGTTGAGGCCTATCCGGTGCCTCATGAAGAAACGGTTTCTATTGCAAAAAATCTGGAAGTTAAGGAGAATGGTAAAGTAATATATCGTCCGACGGTCATATTTTTGTACCAGCCCTGTCCTTTTTCAGACCGCTATTTCAGGAGTGCTAAAGTAAACGATTATCCCCATCAGGATCCGAATAAACCTCTGGATTGCGAAAACGAAGACGGTAGCGGAATTATTCATGGTTATGTATATCCTAAAAATTTTCAGGTTGCATATCAGGAACATATTGCCTCAGGTACGGAGTATGTGGGGATTTTGCTTCTTGGTGAGAACTTTGACCCTGTATGGGTAGGAAATCGTATTGAACCTTCCTTTCTATACAAAAATAAAAAGGAATCTTACTGGCAGACGCCAACCATTACGCCGGTGTCCGTGTCGGCATTGGCAGCAGTCTGCTGGATGATTAAGAACCGGAACAAAGGCGGAATTTATTTCCCTGATGATATTCCGGAATATAAAGAGATGATAAAAACCGTTGAAAAGTATATATCCAAAACCATTTATAAGACGTTTACAAAGGAAGAGGTAAAAGAAGCGTTGAACATTGATTTTAATAATCTGCAGATAAAGGATATCATTATTGCGTAAAAAGTGAAACGGTGTTATAATCCCAGTAATTTACAAAAGGAGGAGTTTGTATGGAAGTGATAATTGGCATAGTGCTTGCCTTAATTCTTGTGGTCCTGATTGTACTGGCGGTGTTTGTCATTGTTACATATAATCAATTGGTACAGTTAAGAAATAAAGTAAAGAATTCATTTGCGCAGATTGATGCACAGTTACAGCGAAGATTTGATTTGTTGCCGAATCTGGTAGATACGGTGGAGCGGGTTGCTTCACACGAAAAAAAGATATTACAAAATGTTACAGCTGCGAGAAACGGGTACCTGAGTACCAATGTTGCAAAAGACAAACTTGCCATGAACCAGCAGTTGTCTTCGACCTTGAAATCGTTGTATGTCATTTCGGAGAATTATCCCGAATTAAAAGCCAATGGGAATTTCCTGCATTTGCAAGAGGAACTTTCGGAAACAGAAGATAAGGTTACTTTTGCAAGACAGTTTTACAATGATGCTGTTACCATTTACAATAATAAACTTCAAATGTTCCCTACCAATATTATTGCAGGTATGTTTGGATTTAAGGAAGAGGAATTGTTTAATATGTCGGATGATGGGGACGTAATGCCCCGGTTGTGGAATGACAATGATCTTACTGATGAGGAAAAGGACAGATATCCGATGAAGTGTCCTCATTGTATGGGTGTTTTGGATGGCACCAGAAATTGTCCTTATTGTGGAGCGAGAGTCGTATAGATAATAATAAAAAAGAAAGAGCGCTGTGTTAACATTAACACAACGCTCTTTTTAGCTTCTTGCATAATTGTTTTCTTAACCATTCCGGGGAAAGGGGAACGGTTATTTGGGGCTTAGTGACCGCCGCCACCGCCACCGCCACCGCGACCACCGCCGCCGTAGCTGAAACCGCCGCCGCCATAGCTGCCACCGCCACCGCCGCCGTAACCGCCGCTGCGGGCAATGCGGGAACCGGTATGTGTGGCCGTACGGATGGAACGGCTGGATACATAGAAATGTTTGGAATGATAACAGGTATTGCTAAGCATTTCACTGGAGGATGCTTCAGGACAATTAATCTTAATTGCCTCAATTACCTTGTCGGATAAACCAAAAGCTGTGGCATATACCAGATATTTTTCCCAAATCGGTAATTCAACATAGGTTCGTTCACTAATCAATGTATCGCTGTTTAAGAAATTATATAAGCCTCTCCACTTTGCATATTCGTCTTCACCGAATTGTGTCAGCAAAATATTCTTTCGCCCAAGTTTTCTTATGATAATTGCACACGCAATGCAGACAATACCAAAGATGAAGAAGGAACCATATGCCAAATCCAGGCGGGTATTACATATCATAACATTCATGAATACAATGGAAATCAGTCCAATCACCCAAAGGAAAACGGAAATGTTGTTCATTTTCTTTTTAGGCTCCTGATATGCCGCTTTCTGGAAGTAACCATCTCGTACACCGATATTTACCACGGATCTTTCCATATTTTTTACGAAGGTATCCGTATTGACATAGTCATTGGATATTCTGTGCTGTAAGTACGCCATGGATATATAATCACTTGATGCATGTCGGGCAATCAGGTTGAAATAATATTCCTCACACGGGGTAAGCGGTTCGTAGCTTGTTGAAACGGACTGAACTTCCGGTGTGGGTGAGGTTAATTCTCCGGATAAATTCTGCGGTTTTTTCTTGATATATATGCGGATATCTTTGGGAGAATATTCTTTTATATCAATGTATTTTTTACGCGCAAGACTTAAGAGTATGGCGGAATACACGCCCTCATCACGGTCCTTTGGGGCCTTATGCTTAACAAATGCCAGAGCAGATGCAAAGTTCGGATCCAAATCACTGGGAATGTCCCTGAAAAAGTCATATTCGGTTGTGGGCTTATAAAAGAAATACTTTTTCCTAATCAATGCATTGGAACAGAAAGTACATACCACAAGTACGGCTGTTGCCAATAAAGATAAAACAAAGATACTCAATTTTATTGTTTTATAAGTAGCAGCTTCATCAAAATAGTCCTGTTGGGCATCCATGATTTCTTCTAAGCAGTCCCAATTGGAATAATCATTACTGGGTGCATATTCGGTAAAGCTGTGTTTGTCTTCACCAAAGGCAACCAGATCAAATTCGATAAATTCATTGTAAGAATGGAATTGCAAATCCTGTTTATCCAAATCGATGGAGAAAGTATAGTATCCGGGGTTAGCCGTAGCAGATTCTTCCACAGGGAAGCTTACATCATCGGTACCATAGGTAGTTACGGTATAATTGCCTTCTGCCGGCATATCTTTGTTGGGAATCAGAATTTCAGCTTTGTAAGATTCCAAATGATTTATGGTACTGCCGGAGTACATGGAAATATACAAATCGGAACAGTCATTGTAACGTAAAGCAGCATTGTGCATTTCATACTCAATTTCAAAGACCATTTCGTCGCGGTATACATTATCTATGTAAAGCATTAGACATTCATATCTTCTTGCGTATTCACTATAAGGGCCAATGCTGTGGTACCATTTGCCGGGACCGTAATCGGGATTGGAACTTACATAATCGGAGTCATACCAGTAAAGCTTATCACTTTCTTCCCAGACCACTTCCGTACCATCGTCCATAATCTGTTTTACGGAATTTACCTGATAATCGACTTTGACTCCATCCACGTAGCTTTCCGGTAACTCTCTCCACAATTCCCAGAAAGTTTCATCCTTGGAAGCAGCATGAATATCAAAAGTAAGACGTTCGGTAATGACAATTTTACCTTCACTGTCCGGTTCGTCTACTACCACGGCCTTATATTCCACATCCGTAATCCTGGCATAATCAAAAGGATTATTCTGGGATTCTTCAACACTGGAAGCGCAGGATGTCAGAAAAGGAAGCAGACAAGGCGCCATATAGGGAATTAAGAAAAGAATAATAAAAACCACGACGATTATTGTGGTAGACGATTGCTTATTCATATTCTTTTATCCTTTCGTATTCGTTCTATTGATAAGAGTATATTAAAAAAAACGTAAAGTGTAAAGACAATAAAATAATTTAGTTTAATATCAAGTGGTGAAAACAAGGTTGCAAGAGAAACATAAGGGAATAAGCGAAAGAAAACACCAAATCTTTTCAATTATAATATTGACGGGGACCTTAATTATCTAGTATAATTACCACGGATTACTACAATTTGGACAAACTCCGGTCGTTAGTAACCCAAAAACAAAAATATTAAAAGAAAGAGGTTTATATCAGATGGCAAACATTAATTTAGAACAGTACGGCATTACCGGAACAACTGAAATCGTGCACAATCCTTCTTACGAATTATTATTTGAAGAAGAAACCAAAGCTGATTTGGAAGGCTATGAAGTAGGCCAGGAAAGTGAACTTGGCGCTGTAAACGTTATGACAGGTATCTATACAGGACGTTCTCCTAAAGATAAGT
>CAZYVY010000086.1:0-7820 GCA_964651555.1 uncultured Lachnospiraceae bacterium
AAGTTATCTGCCGTTTAGTAGCAACAGGAAGCTTCATCCGCAGATATGGCGAATACATCGAAAACGGTACCGTTTTAGAAGGCGGTTATGTAGAATGTACCTTCAAGAACGATGCACTTGGCGATCCCCTCGTAACAAGCGAAGGTCTTGCTGCTTTAGGAATCATGACTCCTGCAATGTTTGAAAGCATGAAGGAACAGACATTGAAGATTACTAAGATTGTCGCTGATGATTTAAAGACATTAGGACTTGACCTTTGGGATATTAAATTTGAATTTGGTTACAACAACGACGAAGTTATTTTAATCGACGAAATTGCTTCCGGTAACATGAGAGTTTACAAGGATGGCAAGATTGTGGATCCCGTTGAGTTAACCAAGATTATTAATAACAGATAATTAAGAAAAAAGACAAGCTGTGGTGTGTGTGATTGATGCACCACAGCTTTTTTATATAAAATGCTATTGTTACCAAAGTGTTTACATACTTTTCTGCAATGTTTCTTTTCTTTCTAAATCCATCGGGTTAAAATACAATTAACAAACAAAAAAGGAGTTTTCGCCATGATTGAATTCGGAGAAAAAATTAGAAATTTAAGAGAAAACAAAGGTATGACTCAACAAACACTTGCCGACAAGCTACATGTTACGAGACAAGCCATTTCAAGATGGGAATGTGGGGCAAGATATCCTGATATATTTCTCACCAAACAAATTGCGCAATTAAACTTTATACCGAATTTGCTTATGATTCGTAAGTTTTTTTTCATTTCTATATCAAATACAACATATATAATATAAAAGATGCATATAGGGCCACTTCCTTGCTCCTATATGCATCTATACATACTTCTTTTATATTCTCTTCTTACTGTTTACTCTATGCGCCAACTGTTTATTTGCAATATATCTGCGCATCATATCATTATCTTTTAACAAGCGGCAACCGTATAATACATAACGCTCTGTCATCTCTGCCCTTACCACACGCCCGGTTAAAGTAAAACGTTCATCAAGTATTGCATCATAAAAATCAACCATCAACGCTTCATTCTTGTTTATCTTAACTTCTGACGTTACATCTACAAGAATTGCAAAACCACTCTCACTGACATCTTTGACCATCACATCAAAAGGAACTTCTTTACCTAAAATAGTGGCCTTTCCGTCAATTCCGATAAATACGCGAAAGTTTTCCCGTCGATTGATTTTTACCCCTGCCACTTCACTGGTAATGACATGATAATGAACACCATCAATGATCTCCCTGCTGATGTGTACAACTTTCCATAAAAATGGCGTCTTCTCTTCCTGATACGCAATCATGGAAATCAAAACCGCATTGGAATTAAAATTCAAAATGACACCATTATGTTCAAAAGGTGTTACATATAATTTGTCACCATTCACAAATGCAATATCTGAATTTAGCGTCATACTAGACTGCTGGTTGGATACGGTTATGCTCATCTTAAAGGAGGGAGTAATTTCTCTGATTTCCATAAATACTTCTTTCTCTGGTGGACTTATACAATTAACTGTATCTTGAAGTGTGTTTAAATTTTAAAATCCTCAAAATCTTTACCACTTCTTAACTATACCATACAAAATAGATAAAAGCGAGATTTTTATGCTTCTACAATCAAATATCTTCCGTCGCCGACTTCAAATACCTCTTCCGCATCCAAAATACTATTTTCATCCAAATCTTCCACATCTAAGCCTGCTTCATCAAAATATTCCCAAACTTCCTTCACAGAGTTTACCACTACTGCCATACATTCATCCAAAAAGTCTGCTGCCTCTTCTTCTGTTTCAGCCACCTTCTCCGGAAACAGCTGTAACTGTTTCTCTAAAAATGCCTGTAAAACCACCTTATCATAATTCATAATCAAAACCTCCCAACATAAAATTATATTGTTCTTTTAATAAATCCAAATTCTACTCTGCCCACTCAATACCACGTTTTGTAAGCTCATAACAGATTCTTGCTACCGGTAAGCCCACTACGCTTGCATAATCTCCGCAAATCCCTTTAATATATGCGCTGCAACGTCCCTGAATGGCATAGGCGCCGGCTTTATCATAAGGCTCAGAATCACTAATATAATCTTCTATCTGCTTTTCTGTCATTTCATAAAAAGTGACATCCGTCTTCTCATAAAAGGTTTCCCTGCTCATACGTTCATCTTTAAAAATCATTAGAGTAACTCCGGTATATACCTGGTGTGTTTTTCCCGATAACATACTAATCATTCTCCGGGCGTCTTCTTTATCCTTAGGCTTTCCTAATATTTCACCTTCTGCGGCCACAACCGTATCGGAACCAATTACTACAAAATCCTGATTAAGCCCCCTTGCGTCATACATAACAGGTATTTTCCCTGCCACATCCTCAGCTTTTATTTTTGACAACTCCATGACATATTCTGCCGGTTCTTTCGCATCCGTCACTTCTTCAGCCTCACTCACACGGACTTCAAATTTCATGCCTATTTGTTCAAGCAGTTCCTTACGTCTGGGTGATGCCGATGCAAGAATAAATTTCATTATGCTTCCTCCACATTTTCAGGTTTGGTCTCCGGTATAAATACCCTTGCATCTTCCACCTGCTTTTTAGACATCTTCACAAGTTTCTCTGCCTCTTCTGCAAAAAATGCCTGAGAGCCGAATAATACCTTGCCTCTTTTATCAATTTTATCATAAGTACCGTCAGGTTGTAAAATTTGCGCCTTTAAGGTATCTTTTAACTGACAGTCTAAAATATGTCCTATCTTCTCCTGCAAATTCTTTTCTAAGATAGGGAAGAGAATTTCTACACGCCGCTCTAAATTTCTGGGCATCCAGTCTGCTGAACTCAAATAATATTCTGCATTACCACCATTTTCAAAATAATAGATACGGCTGTGCTCCAAGAAATTTCCTACGATGGAACGTACGGTAATATTCTCGCTGACTCCCGGAATCCCTACCTTCAAACAGCAGATGCCACGAACAATTAAATCAATTTTCACCCCTGCACAACTTGCTTCATACAATGCTACAATAATATCTTTGTCGCACAGTGAATTCATCTTGGCAATAATATGTGCCTGTTCACCTGTCTCTGCATGCCTCTTTTCTCTCTCTATCAGATACAAAAATCTGTCCTTCATCCAAAGCGGTGCCAGTGACAACTGATTCCAGCTTAAAGGTTCGGAATAACCGGATAACATATTGAACACCGCTGTGGCATCCTCACCGATTGCTTCATTACAGGTAAAAAGACCCAAGTCTGTATAGAGTTTTGCCGTGGCATCATTATAATTGCCGGTGGCAAGATGTACATAACGGCGGATTCCATCACTTTCTCTTCTTACCACTAATGTAATTTTACTATGGGTTTTCAGGCCAACCAGACCATAAATAACGTGACATCCCGCTTTTTCCAGTTTCTTTGCCCATACAATATTATTCTCTTCATCAAAACGTGCCTTTAACTCAACCAGAACAGATACCTGTTTTCCATTCTCTGCTGCCTGGGCCAGTGCCGCAATGATGGGCGAATTACCACTGACACGGTAAAGAGTCTGCTTAATTGCAAGTACATCCTTATCTTTTGCTGCCTGACGTATAAATTCCACTACAGGTTCAAAACTCTGGTACGGATGATGCATCAAAATATCCTGTCTGCGAATAGATGTAAAAACATCTTCCTCTTTACTGAATTCCAACACCTCTGCCGGCTCATGAGGTATATTCTTCAAATGGCTAAAGCCATCCAATCCATATACCTTCATCAACACCGTCAAATCCAGAGGACCGTTTATCTTAAAAATATCATCTTCTTCCACGTCCAGCTCTTCTTTTAAAATAGCAAGAAGTCTTTTGTTTACGCCATCTTCCACTTCCAGCCGGATTGCTTTACCCCACTGACGCTTCTTTACCTGACGCTCAATTTCTTTTAAAAGGTCTTCAGCCTCGTCCTCGTCAATGGACAGATCGGCATTGCGCATAATACGGAAGGGATGTGCACAAATAACATCATAATTCAAAAACAACTTCTGAATATTTCGTTCAATAACTTCTTCCAGAAGAATACTAACCGTTTCTTCCCCTTTGGACGGAATCACTATGATACGGTTTAATACACTGGGCACCTGAACCGTTGCAAATTCTTCCTCCTTCTTTTCACCCTTTTTACAAAGAAGTGCACCGATATTTAAAGACTTGTTTCGAATCAACGGAAAGGGTCTTGAGGAATCCACTGCCATAGGTGTCAAAACAGGATATACATTTTCTTCAAAATACTGATCCACATATTCTGCCTGTTCCGGCGTTAAATCCTCATGCTTCTCCACAATCACCAGACCGTTTTGTTCAAGCTGGGGAACCAACGAGCGGTTATAGGTGGAATACTGAAGACCTACCAGACTATGGGTAGCCTTGTTTAATTTCTTTAACTGCTCCTTTGGCGATAAGCCTGCAATATCCGCTTTCGAATATCCGGCATCCACCATATCTTTTAAAGACGCTACGCGTACCATAAAAAATTCATCCAGGTTTGACGCTGTAATACTAAGAAATTTCACACGTTCAAACAGCGGCAACGTTTTATCTCTTGCCTCTCCCAGTATTCTTTCGTTAAATGCCATCCAAGACAATTCTCTGTTAGAGAAATTCTCCGGTGCGGACAAATTTCTTTTTCCCTGCATTATCGTTACCTCTTTATCCGTTAAATTGTTCTCTTTTGTTTTATCACAGGTTTGATGTTATATACTTCTTCAAAAAATCTTGCTGCATTCCAAAACAACCCTTTTTCAAGAGCAATGTTCTCTGCCGTATCCACCTGAATCCAAAGTTCATTCTCATGAATTCCGGTCTTTACATTTTTAAACTTCTGTTTGTGGGTTTTATCCAGACCATTGGCAACCCGTAAAATTGCTGTCAGCTTGGCAACCACCAGATAAGCATCTTTATCAATTCCACCGGCCTTGGTAATTTCATCATAATATGCAAAATCTTCATGATTATATTTTACAATGTTTGCCACCATTTCACGCTCCAAATGGGACAAACCGATAATTTCCGTATTCATTACAACATGATAAGAACATTCTCCCACGGAAACCATATTCAAATACTTACCGCAATCGTGTAACAGTGTAGCAATCTGTAAAAGAAGACGCTCACGCTTTCCTAACCCATGAACCTTCTTCATGCTGTCAAAAATGGTCAGGCAAATCTGCTCCAGTGTTTCGCCACGACGCTTACTTCCCTGATAACGCTTGCTGATATTTTTTGCACAGGCAATAATATCCTCCTCAAAATTATGCGCAGGTTTAATCCACTTATTGCTCTCCGCATAATCATAAGCAATACCGTCGCATAAAGTTACTCCCGGAACCCAAAGACATTCTGCCCCCAAAAATTCCAAGGCACTCTTAATCAACTGCGAGGAAATCTGAAGAAGAGGAACATTTTCTTCACTCATTTTAAGCACTTTCGCAACTTCTGCCTTGCTCTTACTTTGCAATTCATTCATTTTATCAAGATATTTCTTTCTCTCAATAAAACCTTTTTTATCAATTTCAGGATAAATCTGTTTAATTATCGCGGAAACATAATCGTCTACGACTATCAGGTTTTTGATTTCACGGTCTTTCAAATACAATTTTTTAAAAACTGCCAACTGCGTATCAATCAACTCGGCCAATACAGCCTGATACTGACTGGGCTTTACCTCGATATAACGCATCTTTTCATAAAGGCGTAATACACCCAGACGGATATTCTGCGTTGCTACCAACGCTTCTTTATCAAATAAGGACAACTGGATACTTCCACCGCCAATGTCCAAAATCGCCGTACCGTTTTCGATAATCTTATGAAAATCTTCTCCCTGTGCAGCAATAGATTTATAATCCAGAAAACGTTGTTCGGAATTACTAAGACAACTCACCCTTATTCCGGTTTTTTTCTCAATCTGGTCCAATACAATAATGGTATTATCCAATTCTCGGATAGCACTGGTTCCGTATGCTTTATAATCTTCTACTTTATAAGACTGCATAATCTGGGTAAATTCCCGGAGTATATGGCATAATTCCTCCATATGCTCATACGAGAGCTTGCCTGTCTTATACGATTCCGTACCAATATCCAAACCGTACCGGATATGGTCTATCACTTTCAAACCGGACTGGGGTGATACTTCTACTATTTTCATTGCAAGCTCATGGGAGCCCACATCAACCGCTGCAAATGTTCTCTTTTTCATACCTTCATTCCTTTGCCCCATACTATTTTTATTGTACTAAAAAAAATCAGGTTGCACAACTTAATTTACACAGTTTTCACGTCTATTTTACATCTGTATCAAAAATAGTTTTCATTGCTATTTTAACATTGCTATCGTATACTAAAATAAGAAATATTATAGTTGTATTTTTTAACGGAGAAACTAAATTATGAATCAAAAACTGAAAGTTATTTTCATCATATCCGCAATTATACTGGTTTTTGCCGGTATGTTTGTGTTGAATTATTTTACCGGACGTATTCCCGAAAACCCTTCCGGCACAGTGGGTAATACTGCAGGCAATCTATATAACGGCGGTTATTTCTGCGAGGATTCCGATGGCAAAGTATATTTTTCCAATTCCTATGACGGCGGTGCTTTATATGTGATGAACGCAGATGAAACCGAAGTTAAAAAGCTTTCATCCAGTACGGTAAAATCCATAAATACAGGTGGGGACTATCTGTATTATTATATGAGCGATTCTGCCGCCTCCAGCGGTCTTGGATTTGTCCGCCGTGTCATCGGCGTATACCGTTCCGATAAAAAGGGAGAGAATCTGAAAACACTGAGCCGTGATCCTGCCGGCACTCTTCTTTTGGTAGATAATCACCTTTATGTACAAAGTGTACCCGACAGTGGCGGAGTTTGCCTGTTAAAACTCAGCATCGACGGGGAAGAGGAAACGGTTTTGTCTACGGATAAAATTTATCCTGCAAGTGCGGTAAACGGACGCATATATTTTAATGATAATACAAACTCGCATTTTCTTTACCAGTGGAATACCGACAGCGATACAGCCTCCCTGGTGGTAAAATATAATATGTGGAACCCCATCCGTCATGGTGACTATATCTATTTTATGGATATTTTAGAGAATTACAGACTTTGCCGTTACAGTCTTTCCGATAATATAATTGAAGTAATTTCTTCCGACCGCGTAGATACATTTAACGTTGTAGAAAATTACGTATATTATCAAAAATCCTCCGAAACCTCGCCGGCACTCGTACGAGTAACCCTTGACGGTTCGGAGGAAGAAATCATTGCAGAAGGTGTATTCAACAATATCAATGCAACTTCTCGTTATGTGTATTTTCAAGAATTTGGCAACGAACTTGCCACATACCGCGTAGCTCTTAACGGCACGGAAGTTTCAGCATTTACGGCAGCGTCCAATGCAGTTACTATTTCCGAGTAACATATGATTCTTTTAATCTGCGAAGCATCTCCTTAGAGGTTAATCCAATAAGGGGATGTCTTTTATATGGAGCGATTTCACTTAACGGCACCAACACAAAATCTCTGTGCTGCATGTCTACATGAGGAATGGTCAAGTCATCATTTTCGATAATCATATCATCAAAATATAAAATGTCCAAATCCAATGTTCTGGGTCCCCAGTGTTCTTTACGCACCCTTCCGGCGTGACGTTCTTCAGCCTGCAAAAACTCCAATAACTCCTTAGGTTCCAAAAGAGTTCTTAATTCAAGAACACCATTATAAAAGTTATCTTGTTCCACTTCACCATAAGGCTTGCT
>CAZYVY010000087.1:0-7796 GCA_964651555.1 uncultured Lachnospiraceae bacterium
AAGGGCTTCTTCCTGGTCATGTGTTACATAAATAAAAGTAATACCCAATTCATTTTTTAGACGGATTAATTCATATTGCATATCCTGACGGAGCTTTAAATCCAAAGCACCGAGAGGTTCATCAAGAAGAAGAACTTTGGGCTCATTAACGATGGCACGGGCAATGGCAATACGCTGTTGCTGACCGCCGCTCAATGAATCCGGCATTCTTTTTTCGTAACCGTCTAAATTTACCAGCTTTAAGGCATACTTAATTTTATCATCGATATATGCCTTGCTTTTTCCCTTGATTTTTAAGCCGAAAGCAATATTTTCCGCGATGTTCATGTGAGTAAACAAAGCATATTTCTGGAATACGGTATTCAACTGTCTTTTGTGTGGGGGAACATTGGTAATGTCTGCTCCGTCAAAAATAACACGACCTTTATCCGGTGTTTCAAATCCGCCGATGATACGCAGGGTAGTTGTTTTGCCACAACCACTGGGACCTAAAAGGGTTAAAAATTCATTTTCGCGGATATATAAATTCATATCATCCAGAACCAGCTGGTTTCCGTAGGATTTGCTTATGTTTTCTAAATTAATCAGTCTGTTGCTCATGTTTTTATCTCCTTCGTGTCACGTATTAAAAGGTTGGTGGAGTGCTTACCCAAAGAAAGGTTGCACCTGTTTTTCCTGCTGCCTCAATATAGTGGGAGGAGGAGGAAGTAAAATAGAAAGATTCACCTTTTGAAGCCTTGTAAGTTTTTTTTCCAAGGTGAATACGTATACTGCCGGATAAAACATAGCCAAATTCATCGCCTTCATGGGGATTGTCGGGATATGTACTTCCGCCGGGTTGCAAAGTGACACGTATAGGTTCCATCATATTTTTCTGGGCATTTGGTATAATCCATTCAATTTTGTTACCCAGGGCAACATCGTCTTTTTCAAAGTAATCCTTTGTGCCGAAGACAATCTGCGTATCCTCCTCATCGCTGAAAAAGTCTTTTAAATCTGTGCCTAAACACTGTAAAATATCCATCAAAGATGCAATGGAAGGTGAGGTTAAATCACGTTCTAATTGGGAGATAAATCCTTTTGATAATTCACAGCGGTCTGCAAGTTCTTCCTGGGTAAGTCCTTTTTGGACTCGTAATTCCTTGATTTTCAACCCGATATTCATATTGCGCCCCATTTCCTTAAAACAACAATTTTAAACTTTTTGTTTACTTTTACTAAACAAATCAAGTTTCATTATACCCATTGCTACTTAAATGTCAATTGGTAATCGGATATATTTTATAAAAAATGGGAAGAAATAATATATTTTATTTAAAAAGAAGAAAAAATTTGTATGACAATAAAATAATACACATTAAAATAGGGAATAATTTCCTTTAGAAACATAAAAAACATTTAACAAATTTTTTAAGCTGTGGTATCATATTTCTATATGGCATAAAATCGGAGGAAAAGAAGATGGCAGATAAGAAATATGTTGCATATGTATCGACTTATACCATGAAAAATAAAAATGGAATTACCATTTATGATGTAGATGTTGAAAAAGGAACCATACAGGAAAAAGGTAATGTTGAAATTACCAATTCATCCTATTTGACTTGTTCGCATAACGGTAAGTACCTGTATTCTATCACCGATATGGGAGTAAAAGGATATCGGATTCTTGCTGATGGTATGTTGGAAGAAATCAACTATGCTTCCATTAATGGTATGAGAGGTTGTTATCTTTCTACGGATTATGACGATAAGTTTCTTTTTGTGGCAGGATATCATGATGGAAAAATTACCGTTTTGCGACTTGCAGAAGACGGCAGTATCGGTGAAATAACCGAAGAAATTTATGTGGTTGGTATGGGTGATGTAATGGAAAGAAGTTTTCATCCTCATGTAAACTGCGTTAAAATGTCCAGAGACAACAAGTATCTTCTGGCGGCGGACAGCGGTATGGACCATGTAAATGTTTATGAATTGAATCAGATAACCGGTAAGTTAAAGCAGATGGATATTATCCGTAGCGATGTAGGAAGCGGACCGAAGCATATGGTATTTTCAAAAAACGGAAAATTCCTATATATTGTGCATGAAATCAAAAATTATATTGATGTATATAACTATAAAGTTGAAGAAAAGTATCCTGAATTTGAAAAAATTCAGACGATATCCACGGTAAACGAATATCATGCGGGAAGAACGGTCACCAGTATGGTAAAGTTGACTTTGGACGGAAAGCATTTAATCAGTTCTAATGCCGGTGATAACAGCGTAATGGTATATGATTTGGATATAAAAACCGGACTTCTTACCAAGAATTTCTGTCTGCCTATTAGTGGCTCATATCCTAAGGATGCGGCCATGTTCCCTGACTTGAAGCATTTGGTAAGTCTAAATCATGAATCCAATACCATGACATTTTTCATGGCAGATTTGGAAAAGCATATTATTGCCATGAGCAGTAAGGAAATCAAAATTGAGAAGCCCAACTGCATTATCTTTTATGAATTAAAATAATGAAGCGGAGTTTAACGAATGTATAAAATACTGAAAACAGAAGGAAATGCCAAGCGTGCCGTTATGGAAACTGTGCATGGAACAATCCAGACCCCGGTTTTTATGAATGTTGGAACGGTGGCAGCTATTAAAGGTGCAGTTTCTACTGCGGATTTGGAAGAGATAGGAACACAGGTTCAACTTTCCAATACGTATCATTTACATGTGCGGCCCGGAGACGAAATTGTAAAAGATATGGGCGGATTACACAAGTTCATGTCGTGGAATAAGCCGATTCTTACGGATTCCGGGGGATTTCAGGTGTTTTCCCTATCGGGATTGCGAAAGATTAAAGAAGAGGGTGTATATTTTCAGTCACATGTTGACGGAAGAAAGATTTTTATGGGACCGGAAGAGAGTATGCAAATCCAGTCCAATCTTGCTTCTACCATAGCGATGGCATTTGATGAGTGCCCTTCAAGTCGTGCAGAACGTGGTTATGTACAGGCTTCCGTGGACAGAACCACAAGATGGCTTCAACGTTGTAAGGACAAGATGGCAGAACTAAACAACAGAGAAGATACCATCAATAAGAATCAATTATTATTTGGCATCAATCAGGGTGCGGTATTTAATGATATACGTATTGAACATGCGAAAAGAATCAGTGAGTTTGATTTGGACGGTTATGCGCTGGGCGGTCTTGCAGTTGGTGAAAGCCATGAAGAAATGTATGATGTGATAGAACATACTGTACCGCATCTGCCTAAAGATAAACCTACTTATCTTATGGGTGTGGGAACTCCTGCCAATATACTGGAAGCAGTTGAAAGAGGTGTTGACTTTTTTGATTGTGTTTATCCTACCCGTAACGGAAGGCATGCACACCTTTATACCAATCATGGAAAAATTAATCTTTTTAATGCAAAGTATGAAAGAGATGGCAGACCGATAGAAGAAGGTTGTATGTGTCCCACTTGTCAACGATATTCCAGAGCCTACATCAGACATCTGTTAAAAGCCAAAGAAATGCTTGGAATGCGTATGTGCGTAATTCATAATCTTTACTTTTATAATAAGATGATGGAAGAAATCAGAGATGCTCTGGATGCAGGTGAATTTAAGGCATACAAGGCGAAAAAACTTGCAGGTATGGAGCAAAAAGAAGATTAATTTTTGTGAAAAGAATTTGAAGTAACAAAAAGTACTTGCTTAGCAAAGGAAAATTGTGTATTCTAGTTAAGATTGTATTGTAAAAATGTTTATTTTACGGTGATTGCTTTATAGTGTTTAAACAATAATTGGAGGTAAATTATGAATTTATTATTGACAGAAGCAGCAACAGCAACAGCAGATGCAACATCACAGAGCAGTGCATTCGGTAGTGGAATTTGGATGACGGTCATTTATATTGTTATTATCGTTGCATTTTTCTATTTTATGTTGTACAGACCTCAGAAGAAAGAGCAGAAAAAAATGGCTGCAATGCTGGCATCTATGGAAATTGGTGACTGTGTGGTAACCACAGGCGGTTTTTATGGAGTAATCATTGATGTTACGGAAGAAGATGTTATTGTTGAATTCGGTAACAATAAGAATTGCAGAATACCCATGAAGAAGGCTGCTATTGCTCAGATTGAGAAGGCAAATTCAGAGAACTAATAAGGATGAAAAGGGCGTTTGTACGCCCTTTTTCTATTTATAACATAATGCGGAGTGGTTATGAAACAAAAGAAAAAAAGATTATTGCTGTTTCTGACTTGCGGTTTTGTTTTTCTTTGTGTCGGAATATATATAGGATTAAGTCTGTATTACTCACAAAGTTTTTGTTACGGAACATGGATTAATAATATTTATGCTACCGGAAAAAGCATTGATGAGATAAATGAAGAGTTATTGGCACAAACTGTGTATGATTCCGTTACGGTAATTGACAGAAATGATAAAAGATATGTAATTGCTACGGAAGATATTGAACTTCAAATGGATTACACTGATGCATTACAGAAGATATATGAGGAACAGAATCCGTACATGTGGCTTGTATATTTTGTGGAACATAAAATGTATGTAATAGAGCCGGAAGTTGTTTTCTCAGAAGAAAAACTTGAAGATATTTTATGTGAAGCAGATTTTATGCAGGAAGACATTTATGCACCGGATAATAAAGTAGAGATTATCAAAACTGAAGAAGGATATGTTCTTGAAGATAATACGGTAAACCAGTTGGTTAAGGAATGCGCAACTGAGGCGGTGCGTAAGGCTGTATATGAAACGGAAAACGAAGTGTATCTGGAACTGGAAGGATGTTACTCTAACCTTCCGGTTACGCAACAAAGCATTGATACATATAAGTTATGGAATAAAATATATGATTTTCAGAACTTTGGCATGACATATACAATGGGTGACAGGGAAGAACTGATTAATGCGTCAGTGGTAGCAGAATGGATTGCCTTAGATAGTGAATCCGGAGAATTTCTTACGGATGCCGCTGGCGAACTTGTGTTGGATGAGTCCAAGGTAATGGAATATGTAATGTCTTTGGGAGAAAAGTATGATACGCTGGATAAACCCAGAGATTTTCAATCGACACGGGGAGATATTATTCGTTTGGAAGGCGGCACTTATGGTAATGATATTGACGAAGAAGCAGAATGTGCACTTTTGATTGAGGATTTTGATGCACACAGGGACGGACAGATAAGGGAACCGGTTTATGCATCAAGGGCATGGAGTCAGGGCGAAGATGATATAGGCGGAACTTACGTTGAAGTTGATATGACGGAACAAATGCTCTATTACTATGTGGATTACGAAATTATGCTGGAAACACCTGTTGTTACCGGAAATATGAAAAGAGGATGGGATACTCCGGCAGTTGTCTGCTATGTCTACGGAAAGGCAAGAAACCGTACTTTGCGAGGTGCGAATTATGCTACTTTTGTGTATTATTGGATGCCGGTATACGGAAATATAGGTTTTCATGACGCTACATGGAGAAGCAACTTTGGGGAAGATATTTATTTGACGGACGGCTCCCATGGATGTATAAATATGCCGAAAGATATGGCGGCGGAATTATATAACATGATAGAAATAGGAACACCGGTCGTTATGTTTTATTAAAATGCTTGTTATTTTTTTGTCATTTTATGTTTTTTATGGTTGACGAATAAAGAACGTAATTGTAAAATGAATTTTATGGTGATTACCAACCTTAAGGAGGAAAGAAAATGGCTAGAGTGTATAATTTCTCGGCAGGTCCGGCTGTGTTACCGGAAGAAGTATTAAAAGAAGCGGCAGAGGAAATGCTTGACTACAAGGGAACCGGTATGTCGGTTATGGAGATGAGTCATCGTTCCAAAGCTTACGATACAATTATCAAGGAAGCAGAAGCTGACTTAAGAGATTTAATGAATATTCCCGATAATTACAAGGTATTGTTTTTACAGGGTGGCGCTCATCTTCAGTTTGCCATGATTCCCATGAACCTGATGAAGAATAAGGTTGCTGATTATATTGTAACCGGTATGTGGGCAAAGAAGGCCCATAAGGAGGCGCAGAAGTTTGGTACAGCAAACAAGATTGCAACTTCTGAAGATGATAACTTCTCTTACATACCTGATTGCTCAGATCTTCCCATTTCTGAAGATGCTGACTATGTTTATATTTGCGAAAACAATACCATTTACGGTACCAAGTTTAAAACATTACCCAATACAAAGGGCAAGACACTTGTTTCTGACGTTTCAAGCTGTTTCTTATCTGAACCCATGGATGTATCCAAGTATGGCATCATCTACGGCGGTGCACAGAAGAATATCGGACCGGCAGGTGTTGTTATTGTAATTATCCGTGAAGATTTAATCACAGAAGATGTTCTTCCCGGAACACCGACCATGTTACAGTATAAGATTCATGCAGATGCAGAGTCTCTTTATAATACACCTCCTGCATACGGTATTTATATGTGCGGTAAGGTATTTAAGTGGCTTAAGAAGCAGGGCGGTCTTGAAGCAATGAAGGAATACAATGAGAAGAAGGCTAAAATTCTTTACGATTACCTTGATGAAAGCAAGATGTTTAAGGGAACCGTTCGTAAGGAAGACCGTTCACTTATGAATGTTCCTTTCGTAACAGGCGACGCTGATTTGGATGCTAAATTTGTAAAAGAAGCTACAGAAGCAGGATTTACTAACTTGAAGGGTCACAGAAGCGTTGGCGGTATGCGTGCAAGTATCTACAATGCTATGCCTATTGAAGGTGTTGAAAAGTTGGTTGAATTTATGAAGAAGTTTGAAGAGGAGAATGCGTAATGTTTAAATATCATTGCTTAAATCCCATTGCCCAGGTTGGCTTGGATAATTTTGATTCCAATTATGAAAAAACTTATGAAATCGCAGAAGCAGAAGGTGTACTTGTAAGAAGTGCCTCTATGCATGAAATGGATTTTTCGGATAACTTACTTGCTGTAGCAAGAGCAGGTGCCGGTGTAAACAATATTCCTTTGGATAAGTGTGCAGAAAAGGGTATTGTTGTGTTCAATACTCCCGGTGCAAATGCAAACGGTGTAAAGGAATTGGTGCTTTGCGGTATGCTACTGGCATCCAGAGATGTTGTTGGCGGTATCGAATGGGTAAAAGAAAACGCTGCTGATGAAAATGTAGCTAAGGCTGCAGAGAAAGAGAAAAAACGTTTTGCGGGAACCGAAATCCAAGGAAAGAAAATCGGTGTCATCGGTCTTGGTGCCATCGGAGTTAAGGTTGCAAATGCGGCTCAGACACTTGGTATGGAAGTATATGGATATGACCCGTATGTTTCCGTAAATGCAGCCTGGAGCTTAAGCCGTGGCGTTAAGCATGTGTTTGCAGTGGAAGAAATCTATCAGGAATGTGATTATATTACCATTCATGTACCTGCTTTGGATTCTACCAAGGGTATGATTAATGCAGAAACCATCGGTATGATGAAGGATGGTGTTATCATTCTTAATTTTGCAAGAGACATTCTGGTAAAAGAAGATGATATGTTGGAAGCATTGAAGAACGGTAAGGTACGCAAATATGTAACAGACTTCCCTAATCCTACAACGGCAGGACAGGAAGGTTGTATCGTAATTCCTCATCTTGGTGCATCTACAGAAGAGTCTGAAGATAATTGTGCACAGATGGCAGTTAAGCAGATGGTAGAATATCTTGAAAACGGTAATATTGTAAATAGTGTAAACTATCCTGCATGCGATATGGGTGTTTGTAATAAGGCAGGTCGTGTGGCAATCTTCCATAAGAATATTGCAAATA
>CAZYVY010000088.1:0-7686 GCA_964651555.1 uncultured Lachnospiraceae bacterium
TGACCTCCGCACTACCAATGCGACGCTCTACCGACTGAGCCATAGCAGCAAGTGATTATGTCACCGAAAGCTATATTACCATATCAGAAAATGTTTTGTCAATGAAAAATATAAGATATTATAAAGTTTTCCATGGGATAAAAAGGGAAGCCACGCTGTACTTTCGCGGCTTCCCCACTTTTTATAATAAATGGCTCCTAATCTCTTCGTTACTTAAATGTGTCAAATATGCCGGTGCAATATCAAATACGGTTTTGCACCCGGACATACCTTCTTTTTTCATCTTTACCGCAGCTCTTGCATAAGCCGCAATAACAGATGCAGTAAATTCCGGATTAGAATCTAATTTTAAACTGTATTCGATTACATGGCTGTTTTCCTGATTCCAACCGGTCTTACCGGTACGGAATACAAATCCACCATGAGGAATACCGGCATGTTCACGCTGCAATTCTTCTTCTGAAATAAAATGCACCGTTGTATCATAATCCGCAAAATAATTCGGCATATTTTTAATTTCTGCTTCTATTTTATCCCTGTCAGCACCTTCCTCTGCAACAACAAAACATTCTCTTATATGTTTTTGTCTTGTCGTCAATTCGGGATTTTCACCATTTCTTACGGCATCTAAAGCTGCCTCAACGGGAATAGTATACTGTTTGCCGTTTTTTACGCCTTCCACACGTCTGATGGCATCAGAATGTCCCTGACTTACACCCTTGCCCCAGAATGTATAATCATTACCACCGGGTAAAATTGCATTGGCATACAAGCGGTTCAATGAAAACATTCCCGGATCCCAACCGCAGGAAATAATGGCAATATTACCATTTTCTTTTGCACTTTTATCTACATTCTCAAAATGTTCAGGAATTCTTGCATGGGTATCAAAACTATCTACAACAGTAAAATATTTCGCATATTCTTTAGTCTGTTCCGGCAGATCTGTCGCGCTTCCTCCGCAAAGAATTAAAACGTCAATTTCATCCTTTTTACTGATGGCATCATCTACATGATACACATTCACACCTTCTGTGAGAATTTTTACATCTGAAGGGTTTCTGCGGGTAAATACAGCCACAAGTTCCATGTCGGGGTTGTTCTTGATTGCACATTCAATTCCTTTTCCCAAATTTCCATAGCCTAAAATTCCTACTTTGATCATTGTTCTGCCTCCTATGCATTTTTATATTTCTTTAATTTTGTCCGAATACGTTGTAATGCATTATCTGTTGATTTTTCGTCTTTGCCCAAAACTCTGGCAATCTCCACATATCCCATTCCGGTAATATGTAATTCCAAAACCTGATTTTCAAAAGGACTCAATTCCTGTTCAATATACTTCTGCAACTGCTCCATATTTTCCCGACTGATAAAAATTTCTTCCGGATTGGACATTTCTCCTTCCGCCATCAGCTCCGCAACACCGTTCCATGCATGTGCTATTCCATCACCGTTTTTTTCGTTTTCAGCACCATAAATGGAAATATAAAAATTTAACGGTGCATGCTTCTGTCGCCCGGATTTTTTTACCGCCGAATAAATATTTCTGGATACACAGAGTTGTGCAAATGTATAAAAGGATGCATCTCTTCCCGCATCATAATCCCTGACAGCCTTAAATAAACCAATCATGCCCTCTTGAATCAAATCCTGCGTATCTCCGCCCAGAATATACATGGACTTTGCTTTACTTCTCACAAGATTTTTATACTTATTCATCAGATACTCCATGATTTGCTCTTCGCCATCCCTAAGGCGCTCTATAAGCTCCTCATCTGTACAATTTTCATATTGCTGTAACATAATTATATCCTATCGTTGCAAAATTCCCCTGTCTTTTCTACTGCAATCTCTGTCTTACAATTTCATAAGCTAAAACACCTGCTGCCACCGATGCATTTAAAGAATCAATTTCACCCTTCATCGGTATGGATGCAATCAAGTCACACTTTTCTTTTACGAGTCTGCCTACGCCCTCACCTTCACTGCCAATGACCAGTCCAACAGGCCCTTTTAGATTAAGGTCATACATAATGGTGCCACCCATATCTGCACAAACAAACCAAAGCCCTTCCTTCTTTAACTCTTCAATGGTCTTGGCAAGGTTTGTCACCTTGGCAACCGGAATATAATTTAAAGCTCCCGCAGAAGTTCTTGCCACAGTTGCCGTCAAACCAACAGCCCGGTTTTTGGGAATAATTACCCCATGGGCACCTGCTAAATGTGCGGTACGGATCATAGCACCCAAATTATGCGGATCTTCAATATTATCCAGCAATAAGATAAACGGATCCTCTCCTTTCTCTTTAGCAGCCTTCATCATATCTTCTACTTCGGCATATTCATATGCCGCCGCATAAGCAATTACACCCTGATGCTTGCCGGTTTCCGACATCTGATCCAAGCGTTCTTTGTTAACATAACGTATTAGCGTGTCCTGTTTTTTTGCTTCTCTTTTTATACTTAATACCGGTCCGTCCTGACAGCCGTCCAACACAAACAATTTGTCTATACATTTGCCGGAACGAAATGCTTCCATAACGGCATTTCTGCCCTCTATTGTAAATTCATGATATCCCATAGTATAACCTGCTTTCTAATATTCCAACCATTATTGTGGTAATACCAATTTAATTAATTCTAAAATTCTGTCTTCCTCGCCCTTTAAATATAAATATCCGATCAACGCCTCAAAACCCGTAGCCTTATGATACTGACCAATGCCTGCATTTTTAGCATGGGACACGGTTTTTGCATTCCTTCCTCTTTTATAAACATCTGCCTCTTCTTCTGTAAGATGCTCTTTCAAGGTCTCGGCCATCTGCGCCTGGGTTTCTGCTTTTACCAGGTTGCTCTTATCTTTATGTAAACCATTCACATTACGATTGCCTCTTCCGACAAGTATACTCCTTATCACTAAGTCAAATACGCAATCCCCGATAAAGGCCAGGGTCAGCGGGGAATATGTTTTAATATCCACTTCCCCCAACCCGAATTCTTCTTTTATTTTGTCCAAAAACTGCTTTTCGTTATGCACGTTTCCACTTAACCCCTTCTCTGGTATCTTCCAGCACAATACCCATTTCCAGAAGTTGATTACGGATTTCATCCGCCTTGGCAAAATCCTTAGCCTTTCTTGCCGCCTGACGGTCTGCAATCATCTGTTCAATCTCAGCGTCTAAGATTTCAGCCTTTTTCTCTGTAATGATACCACAAACATCAGTCATGGTCTTAAAGAAACCATTCACTGCTTCCAGATATTCCTTGCTGCTGTTTTCGTCCGCATGGGTATTCATGAACTTCACCAATTCAAAGATTGCCGAAATAGCATCTGCAGTATTGAAGTCATCCTCCATAGCCGCTTCATACTTATCCATAAAAGTCTTAGCCGTTGCAAGTGATTCCTTCTCGGCATCTGTTATGGCAACATCTTTTGCATTGGTAAGCAATCCCTGCATTCTTTCTGCTGCATTTAAAATACGGTCCAATGAATTCTTCGCCGCTTCCATCAAGTCTGCGCTAAAATTCAGCTGGCTTCTGTAATGTGCAGAAAGCATAAAGAAACGAAGTACCTGTAAATCGTATTTTTCCGCGATATCGCGCACAGTAAAGAAGTTACCGAGAGACTTACTCATCTTCTTATTGTCGATATTTAAGAATGCATTGTGCATCCAGTAACGGGCAAAAGTCTTGCCGTTTGCCGCTTCACTCTGTGCAATTTCATTTTCATGGTGAGGGAATACCAAATCTTCACCGCCTGCATGAATGTCAATTTCTTCGCCCAGATATTTTTTACTCATCACTGAACACTCAATATGCCAGCCGGGGCGACCGTTGCACCAGGGTGAGCACCAATAGGGCTCTCCTTCTTTCTTAGGTTTCCAGAGAACGAAATCCAAAGAATCTTCCTTCTGGTCTTCTCCGGTTACCAAAAGGGATCTGTTGCCGCCCTGTAAATCATCCAGGTTCTTATGAGACAACTTACCATATTCCTTAAAACTTCTGGTCTTAAAATAAACCGTACCGTCACCACCCACATAAGCGTGGTTCTTGTTAATTAACGTGCCGATCATTTCAAGCATACCGTCAATTTCTTCAGTTGCCTTGGGATGTGTAGTTGCCGGTTTAACATTTAATGCCTTCATATCCTTCTTGCATTCCTCAATGTAGCGTTCGGAAATTACAGTAGAATCCACACCTTCCGCATTGGCGGCCTTGATAATTTTATCATCTACATCAGTAAAGTTAGACACGTAGTTTACTTCATATCCCTTATATTCCATGAAACGTCTCACGGTATCAAATACAATCATAGGACGTGCGTTACCGATATGAATCAAATTGTATACGGTAGGACCGCACACATACATACGCACCTTGCCCTCCTCAATAGGTACGAATTCTTCTTTTCTCTTGGTTAATGTGTTGTAAATCTTCATTTTTATTCTTCTCCTACTTTTTATAAAAACATTTGCATTTCGTTTTATCTGAAAGGCCACACTTTTATTTTGCATTTTGCTGTAATTCCGCCATCCGGGCTTCCAATGCTTCTACTTTCTCCAGAAGCCTTACGTTCGCAGACTGCAGACGATTGATATCTTCTTTAACAGGGTCAGGCAAATGCACTTGATCCATGGTATCTCTTGGAATTGCAATGTTATCACGTTTCACAATTCGACCGGGAACGCCCACAACGGTACAGTTGGGCGGCACTTCCTCAAGCACCACGCTTCCGGCACCTATTTTAGAATTCTCACCTACCGAAAAAGATCCCAGCACCTTTGCTCCCGCACTAATCATAACATTGTCACAAATAGTCGGATGACGTTTTCCCTGCTCTTTACCGGTACCCCCCAGTGTAACACCCTGATATAGAGTTACGTTGTTTCCGATAACGGTGGTCTCACCAATAATCACCCCGTTACCATGATCGATAAAAAGACCTTCGCCAATGGTTGCACCGGGATGTATTTCAATACCGGTCTTTCTGGCCCCACGTTGTGATACATAGCGTGCCAGAAAATACATTTTCCGATTATACAATTTATGCGCCAGTCTGTAATGAAGCATAACCTTAAAACTGGGATACAGCAAAACTTCCATTGCGGAATGGATTGCCGGGTCACGTTCTTTTACAATAGCTATTTCATTTTTAACTCTTTTAATAAAACCCATATATCTTCCTTTAATTGAATTAAAAAAAGCATCTCAAAAAGAGACGCTTTATCAACGTTATTCCACTCTTAATGCCAAAGGGATTCTTCCCTTTTCACATCACGTATAACGTACGCCCCGGATACGGATACTTAAGTTCCCCGCATCGGCTCCCGAATGCACTTCCATCAAACTCATACGTAAAAGCAGCTTTCAGCCGGTGACTGCTTATCTCTGTTACCTTCCTTTGATGTACTCTCTCCGTTCATCGCCTTTTTTATATTCCTCTTATAAAATATGCGTTTTTTGTTTTTTTGTCAATAAAAACCACTCGAAAACCTATGTTTTTTTCTTCCAAAAAAATAACTCACACAATCTCATTAATAAAAATCCGTTCTTTCACTTTTATCTGCTCAAGACTTTTTATTAATGTCTCCTTCTCAAACCCTTCCGTAATCGTAAAACAATTCTTTGCTTTTTCATATCCGAAACAAAAGGAAGTCAGGGCTTCTATGGAAACCTGGCACATGGCCCCCTGTTCTTCTTTTACCTTTTTACACCGAAGCTTTCCGCCACCAGATTGACAGTGTAAGCGGTAAATACCATTGTTTTCATCAATTTTATCATCATTTATGCGAAGCAAAACATCCAGTTTTCCTCTGCATTCCAAACGGTTTAACCATTCCTCTGCATTGATAACCCGTCCCATAATGGCAGGCTTCTTTTCTGTGGTCAAAACCAATTCACAGGAAGCCAACTCATCCGACAACATTACTTCCTGAAGTCCCGGTTTCTCTTTTTCTTTTGTATAGGCAAGAATACCGCATAAACATTCATTTTTTTCTATTAAGAAAAGATTTCCGTTTTCTGCAATCAGTTCCTGCTTAAGGACACTATAATACCGACGATTCCGATACATGTAACAATCCGCATGTCTTTTCAAATAAGTATTGGCAAACTCTGCAACTGACTCCATATCGTTTTTTCCCGCGGTGCGTATCCGCAAGTTTCCTTTTTCCTTTACCAACAAATGAAACCCTGTTTCCTGCAAAGCAGCTTTGTCCAGATATTTTGCCGGCAGACAGGTTTCATTTAATTTCCATTCCGGCTTATCATATATGTATACAAACTGATAAGGCGTATAATACGCAGGATTGGCCGGCATTAAATAGGTAAACGTGTGTCCCTCTTCCCATAAAAAATGCAATGCCTCCTCCATCAGACTGCCCATGAGACCTTTTCTGCGATATGCCTCATCTGTAGCCACACCGACTATATAACATACCGGTTCCAAATCTCCCGTGAGATACGGTACAAGGTGAAGCATGCTTACAATCTGCTCCCCATCTTCTCGCGTAAACACAAGATTATGCTCGGCCCTGTTTTCAAAATAGTAATCGGTAAATGCCTTGCTGTCTTCAGTAAATACCTTCTCCCATAAAGGACGGATTCTGTGCACTTCTTTCTCCGCCAAAAAACCTGATTCCATCTCTTCTCCTTTTATTTTCTGCAACCACTGCAGCCCGAGCAATCACCATAGGTAACACCCGGCATCTGCTCCGGTGTGGAAAGAAGACAAATAGCCTGAGAACTTATTCCTTCCTTGCTTCCGGTAAATCCCAGCCCTTCTTCCGTAGTTGCCTTAATATTAATTTGAGAAATATCAATTCCTAACACCTCTGCGATATTAGCACGCATTGTGTCAATATAAGGACGCATTTTCGGTGCCTGCGCAATAATCGTTGCATCAATGTTCTCGATAAAATAAAGATTTTCATCCAGTATCTCTTTTACACGAGCCATCAGTTTCATGCTGTCTGCATCTTTATATTCTTCTGCAGTATCGGGAAAATGTTTTCCGATATCACCCAAAGCCGCTGCACCAAGCAATGCATCCATAATGGCATGTACCAAAACATCCGCATCGGAATGTCCTAATAATCCTTTTTCATGAGGGATTTTGACCCCTCCGATAATCAAATCTCTTCCTTCCACCAAACGGTGTACGTCATAACCCATTCCTATCCTCATTGTTCATCCTCCTTTATCAAATCACGAATAACTTCCCCAGCCATCATCAGTCCTGCGACAGAAGGTACAAATGCCACAGAACCGGGGGTAGCTCTTCTGCCTTCCTGAGGGGCAATTTCGGTTTTGGGCTTTATGGCCTCTTCTCTTGAATATAATACCTTTAATTTTTTTATTCCTCTTTGTTTCAATTCACGTCGCATAACCTTTGCCAGCGGACAAACCGAAGTGTTATAAATATCCGCAATTTCAAATGCCCCCGGATTCAATTTATTTCCCGCACCCATACAGCTGAGAATGGGAACACCTGCCAGATTGGCAGCTTCAACCAATGATAATTTTGCGGTTACCGTATCCACTGCATCCACAACGTAATCATAAGCCGTAAAATCAAACTTTTCCGCAGTATCCGGCAAATAAAAAAGACGATATTCTTCTACTTCAATATCCGGATTAATATCCAGGGCTCTTTCTTTCATGACTTCTGTCTTATATCGGCCC
>CAZYVY010000089.1:0-7446 GCA_964651555.1 uncultured Lachnospiraceae bacterium
GTGCACCATATGTACAAGTGTGACTGTCTGCACCAATGATACAATCTCCGGCAGTTACCACACCCTGTTCAGGTAAAAGCGCATGCTCTATACCCATTTTTCCCACATCATAAAAGTGGCTTACACAGTGTTCACAGGCAAACTCGCGGCAGGTTTTGGACTGTTCAGCTGCCTTAATATCTTTATTCGGTACAAAGTGATCAAGAACTATTGCGACTCGATCCTTATCAAAAACCTTGTCAAATCCGGCTTTCTTAAATTCATTGACTGCAACCGGAGTTGTAATGTCGTTTCCAAGCACAATATCCAGCTTTGCGTTAATCAGCTGACCGGCAGTTACACTGTCCAAACCGGCATGATGTGCAAGAATTTTTTGTGTCATTGTCATTCCCATGATTATTTCTCCTTCCGAACCATATTATTATAAGCGCTAAGCAGTGCTTTGGCACCTGCGCGGATGATATCTGTATGAGTACCCACACCCCAGGAGAGCTTGCCGGTTCCGTCGTCAATACCGATATAGGCAGCAGCCACACTCTGTGAACCCTGGCCATGCATACTGTGCTGGGTATAAACTTCCAATTTGTATTTATCGCCTGTGTAGGCTTTCAAGGCATTGCTGACTGCATCCAAAGAACCGTTACCGGTGGTATTCATTTCAGTAGCTACGCCATCTTTGATAAAAGTAATCTTTCCTTCTACCTTATCGCCGGACTGGGCAAATTCCATCTGGCCAAGTGCCACGGGATTCTCGCAGTCAAAGTAAGAATTCATAAAGATGTCAAAAATCTCGGATACTTTCAGTTCCTTGTGCTCATGGTCGGATACATCCTTGCAAAGGTAAGAGAAATGTTCTCTCATCTTAGGCGGTAAATCGTAACCGTAGGTCTGTTCCAAGAGATAGCCGATGCCACCCTTACCACTCTGGGAATTGACTCGAATGACATCTGCGTCATAAGTACGTCCGATATCCTTAGGGTCAATGGGAATATAAGGCACTGTCCACTGATGAAGGTTTTTCTCTTCACGCCATTTCATACCTTTGGCAATGGCATCCTGATGACTTCCCGAGAATGCTGCAAATACCAAAGCGCCGGCATAAGGCGAACGTTCGTATACATGCATTCTTGTGCATCTTTCATACACTTCCACCAAATCTTTTATATTGGAGAAATCAAGTCCGGGGTCTACTCCGTGGGAATACATATTTAATGCCAATGTAATAATATCCACATTACCGGTTCTCTCACCATTACCAAAAAGTGTACCTTCCACACGGTCTGCTCCCGCAAGAAGAGCAAGCTCCGTATCAGCAACGCCGGTTCCCCGGTCGTTGTGAGGATGAAGAGAAACCGTTACATATTCACGATATTTTAAATTCTCGCTCATATACTCTACCTGACTGGCATAGACGTGAGGTAAACTCATTTCTACAGTAACGGGCAGGTTGATAATGACATTGTTGTCAGGTCCAGGTTCCAGCACATCCAGAACAGCATTACATACTTCCAGGGCATATTCCGGCTCCGTTCCCGTAAAACTTTCCGGCGAATATTCAAAACGGAAGTTTCCTTCGTATTCGGATGCCAGTTTTTTTACCAATTTGGCACCATCTACGGCAATCTGTTTGATTTCTTCTTTGGATTTTCTAAATACCTGCTCACGCTGTGCCACACTGACCGAATTATAAAAGTGAATAATGGCACTGGGAGCACCTTTGCAGGCATCAAAGGTCTTGCGGATAATATGCTCACGGCACTGGGTTAATACCTGAACTGTTACATCCTCAGGAATCATATTATTTTCAATCAGTGTTCTCAGGAAAATATACTCTGTTTCGGAAGCGGCGGGAAAGCCTACTTCAATTTCCTTAAACCCTACTTTTAAAAGCCACTGGTAATATTCCAGCTTCTCTTCTAAGCTCATAGGGATAACCAGACTCTGGTTTCCGTCACGCATATCGACGCTGCACCAAACAGGTGCTTTTTCTACATGGTCCTTTTGGACCCATTTGTAATGATTTCCCGGTGCGGGAAAATATCCTGTTGCATATTTTGTATAATCCATATTTTTCTCTCCGTTTTATTATAGTTCTGTTATAAGATATTTTTCAATATTCCGTGTATAATTTTTAGGTACGTATTTTATGATATGCAGTCACTTTCTGCTCTATATCAAACCTCTGCCACTGCATCCACTTCTACCAGCACATTCTTGGGCAATTCCCTGACAGCCACGCAGGAACGGGCAGGCTTCTCTGTAAAATACTTGCCGTAAACTTCATTAAATAGGGCAAAATCTTCCATATTACGTAGGTAACAGGTGGTCTTCACCACCTTACTTAGGGATGTTCCCGCCGCTTCCAAAACGGCACTTAGATTTTTGCATACCTGTTCGGTCTGTCCGCAGATATCTGAGGCCTCCACATTTCCGGATAGTGGATTAATGGCAATCTGACCGGATGTAAAAACCATATTTCCGACGATGACTGCCTGTGAATAAGGTCCGATGGCTGCAGGTGCATTTGTTGTGTAAACTGTTTTGCTCATATTTGACCTCCTATTTTATTTCTATATTTTTATAAGAGATATTTGTGAATTCTCTATGTTTTCTTGGAAACTATATATTTGTAACATATTTCTTTCTGTAATTATACAATTTTGAAGCCTTCCTTCTTAAGGGCTGCGGTGATTTCCTCCACATGTTCATAATTTCTGGTTTCCATGGCGATTCGTAAGTAACAACCGTTTACGCTTTCGGTATCACCGGCGCGCTCGTGATGAACGCTGGTTACGTTACCACCGCAATCTGCGATAATGCGGGAAACATCTTTTAACTGACCCGGCTTATCAATTAATTCAATGAGTAAGCTGGTGGAGCGTCCTGATTTCATAAGACCACGCTTAATTACTCTGTTTAGGCTGGTAACATCAATGTTTCCGCCGGAAACCACACTGACAACTTTTTTACCCTGAAGCGGAAACTTATCAAACATGGCCGCTGCTACGGATACTGCTCCGGCACCTTCCGCAATCATCTTCTGTTTTTCGATTAAAGTTAGAATTGCGGATGAAATTTCGTCTTCGGTCACCAATGCAATATCGTCCACATATTTATTGATTAAATCAAAGGTGTTTTCACCGGGCTGCTTTACTGCTATACCGTCTGCAATGGTAGACACAGAATCCAGACATTGGATTTTGCCGGATTTTACGGAATTATACATGCTGGCGGCACCTGCTGCCTGCACACCATATACCTTAATGGAGGGGCGAATGGATTTGATTGCATATGCAATTCCTGCAATCAGCCCGCCACCACCGATGGGTACAATTACCGCATCTACGTCATCCATGTCATTGGCAATTTCCAAACCGATGGTTCCCTGGCCCGCAATGACGGCTTCGTCATCAAAAGGATGAACAAAGGTATAACCCATCTCATCTCTTAACTGCAACGCCTTTTGATAAGCGTCATCATAGCATCCGTTTACCAGACAAACCTGAGCTCCGTAAGACTTGGTTGCCTCCACCTTGGAAATCGGTGCTCCGTTGGGCAAGCAAATCAACGAAGGAATTCCCTGCTTTGATGCTGCCAAAGCCACGCCCTGTGCGTGATTTCCTGCCGAACAGGCGATAACGCCGCGCTTTTTCTCTTCTTCTGAGAGAGTGGCAATTTTATAACCTGAACCTCTAAGCTTAAAAGATCCTGTCTTCTGTAAATTTTCCGGCTTTAAGAATAAATCGCAACCCGGAGCAATTCCGTCGGATGCTACCACTTTCGTGGGGCGGATAATGTCTTTTAGTACAACCTGTGCATTAAAAATTTGGTCTAGCGTCAGCATAACAACCTCCTACTGAAAATGTTTTAAATAATCACTTCGAGAGAAACAGAACCAAAATCCACTTAGCAAATCCGGCTTTGAACAACGGAGAATTAAAAAACCCGCCTCAAAGCTTATAATTTGCTTTGAGACGGGTGTAAATTCATTGCACTCGCGGTACCACTCAAATTGCGGATAATATATCCACCACCTCTTCGAAGTCCAACAACTTCTATGCACTAACGTAGCATTCACGGGAAACATCTACTCGAAATAAATTCTTTGGGATTTCCGGCTCGGAAGGGATAAAAACTCTGCAACATTTTATCGGGATCACACCATCCCCGACTCTCTGTGAAAACGATATAGCAGGTTTCGTCTTCGTCATAGCCTTTCGCTTAATCGAAGTCAATCAACCTCTATGCACTAACGTAGCATTCACGGATCACCCTACACACCTTATCGGCTTCAGGATCACAGCTCAGAAGGGAGAGGTACAAAGCTTCTTACATATCGATTCACACCAACCATCGATTCTCTGAAATGCGCCCGCATCGACCATTCTTCGTCACAGCCTTTATCAATTTTTACAAAGTCATAATATTCCTCTGCATTGAATTTGTCAAGCGTTAAAGTAATAATTTTTTTTATAAATTTTTAAATTTTTCTTAATTTTAGTAAAATTTAATGTTTTTATTTGTGTTTTCGGGGGATGTCTACTTTTACATACTTTTTATTTTATGCTATTATTATGTGTGAGAATTTGAATATTACTTTAACTCTCATTACGGTTCAGAAAAATTTATATAACATACTTATTGAAATAAATAAAGAGGCACTGATGCAAAAGAAAAAAGAAACTTGGGTAAAACCCTATCATCAAGCAATCATATCCATCGCACTTCCCTTTCTTGATCTGTACACAAGATGCAGATATCACATTAAAGTAGAGCGATGCGTAGACAAACGTCAGCTTTTGATTCTGATGAACCACCAGACTGCTTTTGACCAGTTTTTTGTATCTATGGCTTTTTACAAGCCAATATACTACGTGGCATCAGAGGACTTATTCTCAAAGGGCTTCGTTTCCTCCATCATCCGTTTTTTGGTGAATCCGATTCCCATCAAAAAGCAATCCACAGACTTGAAGGCAGTGATGACCTGTATGCGTGTTGCTAAGGAAGGCGGAACCATTGCCATGGCTCCGGAAGGAAACCGTACTTTCAGCGGTAAAACTGAATATATGAATCCGGCAGTTGCACGTCTTGCCCAGAAGTTAAAACTTCCTATTGCAATTTTCCGCATCGAAGGCGGCTATGGTGTTCATCCCCGTTGGGCGGATGAAGTTCGCAAAGGTAAAATGCGTGCTTATGTTTCCAGAATAATTGAACCGGAAGAATATGCTAAAATGTCAGTGGAGGACTTTTATACCCTTTTAAATCAGGAATTGTACGTAAACGAAGCAGTAGCAGATGCTTGTTTTTATCATAAAAAAAGCGCTGAATATCTGGAACGCGCCATGTACGTTTGTCCCTACTGCGGTTTATCCGAATTTTACAGCCAAAACGATATTACGGAATGCAAAAAATGTAACAGGAAAATCCGATATCTTCCCACGAAGGAATTAGAAGGTGTGAATTTTGAATTTCCTTTCCGCTTTGTTAACAACTGGTATGAATACCAGCAGGATTTCGTAAACAGTCTGAATCCGGCAGATTTTACCGAAACCCCGTTGTATACAGAGAAGATATCCTTATCCGAGGTTATTTTATACAAAAAGAAAGTCCCCCTGTTTGATGGTGAGATCAGTCTTTACGGTAACAGATACATAATAAAAGGAAATGAAGAACTTACTCTGACTTTTGATAAAATTTCCGCGGTTTCAGTACTGGGCAGGAATAAAATCAATATATATTACGAAGAAAAAATATATCAGATAAAAAGCGATAAGCATTTTAATGCATTGAAATACGTAAATTTCTATTATCGCTATAAAAATACTTTTGGAGGAGAAAACAATGGAAAATTTTTGGGACTCTAGTGTCTGGGGCACATTCAATTTGGTGACGACACTTTTAATCAGTCTGCTGATTGCCAATATTATGAAACGACGGATTAAGCCTTTGCGCTATTCTTTAATACCCACTTCAGTTTTAGGTGGTGCCATTCTTTTGGTAGTAGCCGAAATCGTAGGCATATTTACCAAAGAGCCTTTCTTTGATACTAATTTCTTTGGGGGAAACGGCTATGCAACCTTGGAAATGATCACTTATCATACCTTGGCTCTGGGCTTTATCGCTTCCACATTTAAGGCTGCAAAAGGTAAGCTTGGTAAAAAGCGTACCGTTGAAATCTTTAATACCGGTGTTACTACTGTATCCACCTATCTGCTTCAGGCAATTGTGGGATTTGCCATTACTATGATTGCAACCCTTGTTATCAAGGATTTCTTTTCGGCAGCAGGTGTTTTACTTCCCTTCGGCTACGGTCAGGGAACCGGCCAGGCCATGAACTACGGTAATATTTACGAAACCGAATACGGCTTTGTTGGTGGCAAAAACTTCGGTCTCACCATTGCGGCTTTGGGCTTCTTAAGCGCCAGTATCGGTGGCGTGTTCCACCTAAACCTCTTAAAAAAGCGTGGTAAAATCACAATGCAGGGCGAAGAAAAAGTGGAAACCAATTTAGGACCGATTCAAGGCGAAAATGAAATTCCCATGAACGGCAGTATGGATAAAACCACGGTGCAGGTTGCTTTTGTTGCGGTTGCTTACCTGATTGCCTTTGGTATTATGCAGGGACTGGGTGCTCTTTTACCGGGCATGAAATCCGTAATCTTTGGTTTTAACTTCTTGCTTGGTACACTTTCCGCAACTCTTGTAAAAGCCGTGATGAACTTCTTAAACAAGAAAAAAATCGTGAAACGTGAATACTTAAACGACTTCTTAATGACCCGCGTCAGCAACTTCTTCTTTGACATTATGGTTGTAGCCGGTGTTGCGGCAATCCGCTTAAGTATCCTGGAAAATTACTGGGGCATCATCTTAATCCTTGGTGTTGTTGGACTCTTGATTACCTACTTCTACAACCGTTTGGTTGCAGTGAAATTGTTTCCGGAATATCAGGAAGAGCAGTTCCTTACCATGTACGGTATGCTTACCGGTACCGCCAGCACAGGTATCATTCTTCTTCGTGAGATTGATAATGATTTCGAAACTCCCGCTGCGGATAACATGGTTTATCAGAACTTCCCGGCAATTGTGTTTGGTTTCCCTATGATGTTGCTTGCAACCCTTGCACCTCAGAAACCGGCGCTGACGATGGTGATTTTGGTAATATTCTTTATTGTGATGAATGTGATTTTGTTTCGGTCCTTTATTTTTAAAAGGAAGAAGAAAGCAGAAACTGAATAAATTGCAATTTATAAAGTAAGCAAAAACCGGATTGTGATATAACCTACAATCCGGTTTTTTTAATAACAATATATTTTAAGTTTGGTTTATCATCTTCAAGTGTAACAAGACTTCCGCTGACCTTTATGGCCTGTGGTTACTATACATCTTATTTTTGCAGTTTCGTTCCTCTTAATAGAAATTGGTTAATAGTTACTGTTCTTTCATAAA
>CAZYVY010000090.1:0-6773 GCA_964651555.1 uncultured Lachnospiraceae bacterium
GATATTTTATGGAGGGAAAAGAGCATACGGATAAGGCAATTATTTGTATGTCCGGTTCTGATGGCAAGAAGGAAATTGCAATGGAAAGTGCCGAGGATTTCCTTGCATGGGGTTATTCGGTATTAGTGCTGGGTTTTCATGGCTGGGAAGGACTTCCACAGGAGAAAAGCTGCATTCCCGTGGAATATGTAGAGCGGGCTGTGGACTGGCTTTTGACTTGGGAAAACGGGCGAATTTGTAAAGTCGGCATTAAGGGCGCATCCATGGGTGCACAATATGCTCTGCTGTGTGCTTCACTCATCCCGAAGCTTAGCTTGGTCATTGCAGCGGCGCCTTATGATTATGTGCTGGAATGCGTGGATGATAAGTTTAGAAGGACCGGTCATTCCACATACAGTTGGCATGGAGAAGAAGTACCATACTGTCCCAGCGTATTACTGGATCAAAGCATTCCGGGGCTGCTTTGGAAATGTGCATGGAATAAGCGTTATGGATTGAAGAGGATGTTCCTTTTTTATTATGACCATAATCCGCTGACGGAAGAGGGGCGCATTAAGGTGGAGCATATGCAGGCAGATGTTTTATTGCTTGCATCTGTAATGGATGATTGTTGGCCCGCTGAAGAATCTGCAAGGCGTGTTGAGGAGTTTTTAAAAAAGAATAATTATCAGCATCGGATTAAAACTGTCATTTATGGGAAAGGCAGTCATGCCATTGGAAGTGTCTTTAAAAATGAGGAAACCCGCAAAATGATGCAAAGACTTCTTCCTACAGAGAAGAAATATCCTCAGGAGTGTGAAGCGGCAAGAGTGGATAGCGTGAAGCAGATGAAGGAATTTTTGGAAGCGTGGTAAAAAATGGTGCAAAAAATAATTGACAAATAAGTTAGCTTGTGCTAACTTATTTATTGAAAAGGCTATGACCAAAAAAACAAAAACGGTCATGGAAAAAGGAGAGTTTATGTCATCTGCATTTACGGAAGAACAACAGAATCAAATCAGAGAGCAGCTTTTTCAGGCCGGTATTCGTTTGAGTAAGGAACTGGGGGTACAGCGCATGACGATATCCAAACTTGCTGCCGCAGTGGGAATTGCTAAGGGAAGCTTTTACAGTTTTTTTGATTCAAAAGAAGATTTTATATTGGCACTTTGCGAATATTCCGGTGGGAAGACGCAAGTAATGCTTATGAAGCATTTACAGGGAAGAAGTCAGATGACAACCCATGAGTTTATGGATTTTCTACGGGAGTATATGAACAGTGAGTATGACTTGCTAAACGGGCTGACCATTGAAGATGTGGTATGGCTTAAGTCACATATGGCTGATGCAAATTTATTTGAACCTACCGAGTTGGTTCAAACAATGCAGATATTCTTTTCCTATGTATCAGATGTGCGGGATGACATAGATATGGGGACTGTAGTAAACCTGATCAAAGGAATGTATGTTATGCGGGAGAGCAGGGATACTTTGATTGAAGCGTCTCTGGATAACAGCATTGAAATGATGCTAAAAATGCTGGAAATTTATATTTCCGGAAAAGGAGATTTAATATAATGACTTTTGGAGAAGAACTTAAAATTTTTGAAGAAAAGCATCCCTATCGGGAGATAAGCATTGGCGGTGCTGTTTTCCGCTATGTTTTGGCAGGGGAGGAAAACAAACCGGCGCTTCTTTTATTAAATGGTTTAGACATGCAGGAGATGTGGATTAACTATGTAGAAGCCTTTCAGAATGAGTATCGTGTCTTGATGATTGAGTACCCGCTTGCACTTAACACCAATCAAAAAATGATAAAAGGCTTGCACGATTTAATGTCTGAATTACATATCAGCAAACCGGTTATCATAGGTGCCAGCGACGGCGGTGCTTTGGCGCAGCTTTATGCACTGCAGTATTCGAATGATATAAGTGGATTAGTTCTTCTTACGACACTTACCATCGATTCTGATTATGTAAGGGATATTAAAAAGATAGCATGGGCAACACCGCTTCTGAAATTAAAATTAAAACTCAGCAACTGGGATAAAATGAAGCACAAACTTATAGAGTTGGTAATTGGCTATTTCCGCGACGAAACGGATGATGAAAAAGCATACGGAAAAAGCTTCTTTGAAGCAATCGCATTGAATGATGGTTATAAGAACAAATATATTCATGCAGTGGGGCTTGTGGGGGATTTGGGAAAATATGACCCTATTCCCAAAGAGAAATTTGCATTCCTAAAAGGGAAAGTGTTATTGCTTTTGCCTAAGCAGGATATTTTCTCAAAGGAGGACCAGCAAAGACTGGTTGATGTAATGACGGAGCCGGAAGTCCGATACATGAACGGCGGTCATATTACTTTTGTTATGAGGCCAAAGGAATACGTAGACGAAATCAGAGCATTCCTTCCGAAATGCTTCTAAAAACATATAGTGGGGAGAAATCAAATGGATAAGCATGTAAAGACCTATTCAAAATTATATAAAGGTGAACTGAAAGAACGAAAATTACCGGATATCGAAACGCGGGTGAATTTATACGAGCAAAGATTGACGAAAATGTACGCATCAGATATTTTCGCAAAACACAACATATATCCGACTACGGATACGGTAAAAATATATGCTGTTATTGCCATGTGTTTAGAATTAAAAAATGACAATTATTCTGACAAAGAAATTATTGATTTTGTAAATGGAGCATTTAAAAACAAAAGGAAGTTTTTTGCGGCGATCATAAAAGTGATTAATATTCTTCCTAACAGCTATCATATCGCAAAGAAATGGAATATTTCCGACCATGACAAGAGAGTAAAAGACGGCAGTGTTACATATGATTACTTTAATGTGACAGAGGAAAAGGTTGAATATAGTATATCTAAGTGTATGTATGTTGAGATGTTCGAGTATTATGGCATACGTGGATTGTGCAAAATTTTTTGCATGACGGATGAGTTTGCATACGCAAATTTGCCAAAGCATGTAAAATACATTCGATATTCAGACCTTTCGGATGGCGACGTTTGTCATGACGAGGTAATTAATAAGAGAACATTGATACATTAGCTTTTTTGTGAATATAAGAATGCTTAGTGAGTGCTTTTTTTTAAAATGGAAAATCTTGTAAAAACATAATTGACAAATACAGTTAGCAGTGGTAAACTCTAACAAGAAAATCCCATGAGGGAGTAGCAAGCGTATATCGTAGCAAGTCAACATACTGACCTCTTGGTCTGGCTTGTTTTAAATTGCGAGACTCATGTATAGCGAAACTATACATAGAGTCTATATATTTCAAATATGTACCCAAGTATAGTTTGAACTGTACTTGGGTTTTTTCATTTCATAGGTAAAACCCATGAAATAAAACTGTATGCGCACCTCGCAGAAATGTAGTTTATTGCTTCGCAATACTGCTCGGGCGCGAAGAATGTGCAAAGCACATTCATTTCATAGGCAAAACCTATGAAATAAAACTGTGGTAAAACCAAATACAGGAGGTTGGAAAGATGTTTATTACTTTGAAAAACGCAACAAAAAAATACGGCGAAGGAGAGTCTCTCGTATACGCACTGGACCACGCAAATCTGGAAATCGATAAAGGTGAGATTTGTGTTATATTAGGTCCTTCCGGTTCGGGTAAGTCTACTTTGCTTAATATGCTTGGTGGTTTGGATCATTTGGATGAAGGCGAAATTATTGTAGGTGACAGGAATCTTTCAGGATATAAAAACAATATGCTGACGGATTATCGTAAAGAAGATGTGGGATTTGTTTTTCAGTTTTATAATCTGATTCCTGATTTAACCGTAGAAGAAAATATTCAAGTCGTATCTGATATTTCAGAAAACCCTTTAAATATTGAGGAAGTATTGGAAGCCATGGGAATGCTGAAATATCGTTATCGTTTTCCGAAAGAGCTTTCCGGCGGTCAGCAACAGCGTGTTGCAATTGCCAGAGCAATCATTAAAAATCCGAAGCTTTTACTGTGTGATGAGCTAACAGGTGCTTTGGATACCAAGTCTTCAAAATCTGTTTTAGAATTCATAGAAAAAATCAACAAACTATATAAGACTACCACCGTTATTATCACTCATAATGAGGCAATTGCAGGGATGGCAGACAGAGTAATCTACATCAAAGACGGCAAGGCGCATGAGAACAAAATCAATGCAAATAAAAAGTCTGCTGCGGAATTAGAACTCTAAGGGGAGGTACGGTTATGAAGTTAAATAAAAGATATTTTCGAAGCATTAAAAGTAACGTATCCTTTTATGTTTCGGCTACCGTATTAACCATCATGACATTGTTTCTGTTTTTTATGATGAACATTGCCGGCAAGGCAATTTGGGAATTTGGAGATGAATTTTTTATTTCCCAGAATGTAGAAGATGCTAATTTTACAACATACCTTCCAATTTCCGAAGAAGAAATAGAAGAGCTGGAAAAAGAATACTCCCTTCAGTTAGAGCCACAGTATTACACCAATATTGAGACGGATGATGTAACGGCAAGGGTTTTTAAGAAGACAAATGAAATCGATCTTTACAGCGTAACGGAAGGAAGGGATGTAGAGAATAATGATGAGGTCATTATTTCAGAAGGCTATGCCGTTTTTAACGAGATAGCATTAGGTGACCCGATTACAATAGGGGAGAAGGAATATACGGTAACCGGATTTTTCCAAAGACCGGACTATTTATATATGCTTCAGAACGAAAGCGATTCCTATAAAAATGTCACAACCTTCTTTCTGGCATATGTGACCGACGAAGAATATGAAAACATCGGCGGGGACAATTGCCTTTATCTTGTATGCTATGAGGAAGACAACCAAATTGAATTTCGTAAAGAAGTAAATGACAGATATTATATGAGAACCTACATATCCGCACAGGAAAACATGCGAATTGATATGGTAAAAATGCAGGCAGAGATGTTTGTGGCAATATCGTATATTATTTTGGCAGTTATGCCTTTGGTGGTTGTAGTGCTTGTCAGTATTGTCATCAATCGAAAAGTCAAATCAGAGCAGAAATTAATCGGTACCTTAACCGCACTCGGTTATAAAAAAAGCAAATTAATGTTTCATTATGCGGGATTTGCCATGATTCCGGGATTATTCGGCGGAATTCTTGCAACAATTTTTACCATGATATTTGCACAGCCTTTTGGAGAAGTGTGTTTGGCGGATTATGAGCCTATGCGTATCGAATGTCATATGAACCCTGTGGCTGCTCTTTTAGGCATTGTTGTCCCTACGATAATGTATGTACTAGCAGCGATGCATTCGGTAAATAAACTGTTGAAAAAAGATACTGTACTTCTTTTAAACGGAAATGCTGAGCAGGGACAGAAGAATTATAAAAAAATATTGGCAAAGAAAAAGATATCCTTCCGTATAAAGTATGCATTCCGGTCTTTGATTGGAAATCCTTCCAGAACCTTTGTGGTATTTCTGGGGATTTTCTTGGGAAGTTATATTGCTCTTTTGGGATACAGCTTCTTGGATACTATGGACAATACAAAGCAAAACATGGTGGATGAAATGGGTAGCTTTGAGTATCAGTATGTGTTGAATGAACTGATCGAAGGAAATGAATACGGTGGAGAGCCGATTATTATGTCCACAGTAGAAAACGAAACGGGAGACCAATTCAGCATCATCGGAACCACAGATGAGAATCCTTATCTTGAGTTAAAAGATACAGAGGGAAATGATATCGTTCTTGAGGAAGGATATTACGTTACCAGCGTAACGGCAATGTTACAGAACGTGCAGACCGGTGATGACATGACACTTTTAAATCCTTTAACGCTGGAAGAGTTTGAGATTACCATTGCCGGAATCATTGACAATGATATGCAGAATGCGGTATTCAGTAACCGGGAAGATGTTGCCGAAATTTTGGGAATTGATGAAAATGTCAGCAATGTAATCATGAGTGATGTGGAATTAGACATTCCGGAAGACAAAGTTATTCAGACAATTAAAAAAGCGGATGCCAAGGAACAATTCCAAAATATGTCAAACCAAATGAATGTAATGGTGTATTTCCTGATTGGAATGGGAGCCATCATTTGTGTGGCATCCATCTATATTGCAGTAAATATGCTGGTGTCTGAAAACAGAGCCAATATCTCCATGTTAAAAGTATTGGGTTATAAAGATAAAATGATTAACCAAATTGTGCTGAGTGTAAATCATATTTTATTGCCGATTGGATATCTTTGCAGTATCCCTTTGGTATTTGCTTCCACAAACTGGTTTATGGTTTTTTTGGCAGAATTTATAGGGGTTTTACCAAAGGCATATATTGCCCCGCAAAGTTTTATTTATACAGCGATTCTGACCTGCCTTAGTTACTTTGGTTCCTTATTCCTTTTAAGACGTAAGGTATCGAAAGTAGATATGGTAGAAAGCCTGAAAGGAAATAGGGAGTAGCTTAGTTAAGCCAACAACTTCGTAATAATCTCCGCCATCTCTTCCGGCGATTTGCGGGGATTCTCCTCACACCAGATGATGGTGGCACGCCAGAAACCTGCCAGTTTAATAGAGAACTCATAATTATATTTTTCGTATATTTTAGTGAGTTTCTCTAGGGGGATGCCCTTGGGAATATGTTTTACCTTCTTAGCAACATTGATAATGAGCTCAGCAAGATTATCTTCAATAAAATATAAAACATGGGCTTTTTTTAAAAGAAGCAGGATATCGATGTACTGCTCCCAGAATTGAAAGTAAGCGACAGCCACTTCTTCCATACCGGAGGAGTGGTTGTTTATTAT
>CAZYVY010000091.1:0-6668 GCA_964651555.1 uncultured Lachnospiraceae bacterium
TGGGAGCAAGACCGCCGCCGGGATTTTTAATAAGGGAGCCGACTATCATATCGGCACCAACATCAGAGGGTTCCAACGCTTCTACAAATTCACCGTAACAATTGTCCACCATGCAAATAACATCCGGCTTGATGTTTTTTACGAATTTAATCAATTCGCCGATTTCTTTTACACCAAAGGAAGGTCTGGTCTGATATCCTTTGGAGCGCTGAATGGTGACAAGCCTGGTCTTTTCATTGATTGCTTTCGCAATATTGTCATAATCAAAACTGCCGTCTGCAAGCAAATCCACCTGCTTGTAGCTGATGCCGTATTCTTTTAAGGAGCCCTTGGAATCACGGATGCCGATGACTTCCTCTAAGGTATCATAGGGCTTGCCTACAGGGCTTAAAAGCTCGTCTCCCGGACGCAAGTTGCTCATTAGGGCAAGCGCCAAGGCATGGGTCCCGCAGGTAATCTGCGGGCGAACCAATGCATCTTCCGTATGGAAAACATCGGCATACACTCTTTCCAATGTATCACGTCCGATATCACTGTAACCGTAACCGCTGGTGCCAAGCATACAAGCCTCGCTGACCTGATTCTTTTGCATAGCTGCAAGAACCTTCATTTGGTTAATTTCCGCCATTTTATCAATTTCGGCAAATCTGGGTTCCAGCTCTTGCAAAACCTCAGATGCATAATTGTAAAGGGCGTCGGAAATGCCCATATTCTTATAAATATTTTCAGTCATTATTGTGTACCAAACCTTTGTAATTTATTTATTCTATTATTTGTACATCTTTTTTTAAAACAATCGCGTACCAATGCATTTGATATTCAACCCATTTTGTGTTTATGTATCCATATCTTCTATATGAATCGGTTCTATACTATATTTTGTGCTGTCAAATTCATATATTTTGAACTTAATTCCCTGATATAAACCATACATATTTAAAACCTTTCTTCGTCATACACCGCTCGAGAACCACCGATAAACTTCGCCCTGGTTCTTGCACAAACCACATGGGCTTCACCGATTTTATCAGAAGATAAACGAACAGGCACAGCCACATCTTTTAAATGCATACCGATTAAGGTATCACCGATATCCATACCTGCGTGGGCTTTGATATGCTCCACTGCCACAGGATTTGTAAAAAATTTATAAGCCGCAGTTGCAAAAGAACCACCGGCCTTGGGCTGTGGCATCACATTTACTTCCTCATAGCCATACTTTTCTGCAGCTTCTGCTTCAAGAATCAAAGCTCGATTTAAATGCTCACAACACTGGGCCGCAAGATAAACATTATGCTCTTTTGTTGCCTCATAAATACCGTTAAAAAGTGCTTCTGCAAGCTCCGGACTGGAAAAAGAACCGATACCCTGCCCTGCCACTTCGCTGGTTGAACAGCCGATAACCAGGATTTGACCTTTTTTTATTTTAGATACTTCTATAAGTTCTTTCGTTAAGTTATAACCTTGTTGTTTTATGGTTTCTAAATTCATACAATTAAGCTTCCTTTATAGATTTTTAATTTGAAATATTATCTGCATTTAAAATGCATCTAATATACTTATTCAACAATACTTTTTTCGTGCAAATACTTCATCATCTCTTCAAATACCGCATCATCATTATGTCCGAATTCACTTTTATCAAGCCATTTTACGTCTTTTTCGCGCTTAAACCAGGTAATCTGACGCTTAGCAAAATGTCTGGTATCGCGTTTCAAAATATAAATCGCTTCTTCCAAAGTGATTTCCCCCTCTAAATAAGCCAATATTTCCTTATATCCCAAGCCTTGCATGGAAATATAATTGCGGTTCAAGCCCTCCGCCTGTAAGGCTTTCACTTCATCAATTAAGCCTTTTTCAAGCATAATATCAATGCGTTTTTCAATTCGCTCATAGAGAAGCTTTCTATCGTCTGTCAAGACAAAAAATGCGTAATGATAAGGCGATTCCTTCTCTGCCTGCTCCGCATTATGCGTCGAAATCTTTTCGTGATGAGTCTCAAAAAACTCTAACGCACGAATGACTCTTTTCGCATTACCCGCAGGGATTGCTTCGGCAGACTCGGGATCTACGGCTTTTAAGCGTTCATGTAACGCTTCCTTGCCGAATTCATCCGCAAATCGCTGTAATTCATCGCGCAATGCTGTATTGGCTTCTTCCTCTTCTTTAAACTCAATATCATACAAAAGCGACTGAATATAAAAGCCGGTTCCACCTACAAGAATGGGAACCTTGCCTTTGGCATAGATTTCTGCCATTGCTTCTTTCGCCATGGTTTGAAAACGTACTATGTTGAATTCTTCCGTCGGCTCCAACACATCAATTAAATAGTGCTTAATACCCTGCATCTCTTCCGGCATTATTTTAGCAGAACCGATATTCATGCGTTTATACACCTGCATAGAATCCGCAGAAATAATCTCACCGTTCACAGCCTTGGCAAGTCTTATGGAATTGTCTGTTTTACCCACTGCCGTAGGGCCGGCAAGGATAATTAATTTGGGGTTTAACATAATCACTCCGCTTTACACCATAAAATACTATTTTTTCTTTTTATACAACTGATTGTATCTCTGCTTATTCTCTTCCGTAAATCCAAGCATAATATTAGGGTTTAATTTCTTTGTATAATTGATGATATAACTCATATCACTATAATTCTTTTCGTCGTAAAGCGATACAAATGTATATTCATTTCCGAATTTGTCATAAATCCAAGGACGATAATTATAGGGTTGCCCCTGTCCGCCGCTACGACTCATATAAATCAACTGCATATATGCCCAAACAATGTCTTCAAGGGACAACACAATTCCCTGCGACTTAAAATAAAGAAAATGATCTGTAATAATAACGACCTGCTTTTTATTTTTTGCCGGTGCAAATTCCTGTCTTGCAAGCTCCAAAAGATTACGCTCGGTTAGTTTTTTGATGGATTTTTTATATTCTTTCCTTCTTTTAAAACGACCGCTAAATACAAAAAATAAATAGACTATTCCTAACATAAAAATCAGATAATAACAAATGGTTGCAACGTCCCACATATCATTTTGGGCATTGGCACCGCCGCCAACTAAGGCAATAATCGTAAAAACTATACCTGCCACAACCGAAAGAATCAATAATATTCCGATGATATCACCAAATATTTCAACACCTTTCTTTTTACCGATATACTGTTCCATTGTTATATTTTCATTATTTGCTTTAGACATATCTTTGCACCTCATTTACATCATTTTATAGTAAAAATCAGCTTCAAAGTTCTATTGTATCACTCATTACACAATTCGCTTAAACTTCTTCTCAATTTCATACTTCGTCATAGAAAACATGGTCGGTCTTCCATGGGGGCACTGATAAGGATTCTCCAGTGTTAAAAGCTGGTCAAGCAATGCCGATACTTCCTCGAATGTCATGGAATTATTGCCTTTTACAGCTGCTTTACAAGCCATGGTTGCAATTCTGTCCTCAATGATTTCGATTCGGCCCGCAGAATGTACCTGTGCCAGTTCTTCCAGAATCGCAAGGAACATTTCCTTGGCATCAGCGCCGTACAAATCTACAGGAATCGCACGAAGCATCAATTCATTGCCACCGAAGGAATCGATTTCAAAGCCGAAGCCTTCAAATACATTTTTATGTTCCTCATAGACTAAGGCATCTCCCGGCGACAGACTAACCACAATGGCCGGAGCCAGATTCTGGGATAAAATCTCTTTCTCGCGATACTTCTGCATAAAAGCCTCAAATTTCACCTTTTCATGTGCTGCATGCTGATCCATAAAATATAACTTACCGTCAAACTCAATGAGCCAGTAGGTCTTAAATACCTGGCCTAAAACCTTGAAATTCCGGCGCTTATCTTCGGTTAAAAGTTTTTCTTCAAATAAGTCAAGCTGTTCCGGTTTTTCGATGATAATCTGCTGTGCAAAGGGTGATTCCGGTTTACTATCATTATAAGCAACATCTTTATTATCTTGGGTTTCTTCATCAAAGAATAAATCACTCTCAAAACGTTTCTTCTCCGGCATAATTCCTATCGTAGGATTTAAAATAATCTCCGGACTGGAAAACGGTCTTTTGGCATTGGTAAGATCAATAAAAGAATCTTTCATATCTTCATTTACCGTTTCATTTATGACCTCTTTTGCCTCAATTTTTCGTGCCCCGACCTGCTCTTCACGAATTCTTTCTGCTTCGCTCTCCTTCCAACCCTTTAAACGTTCCTTTTCAAAAGGTTCCGGTGTAGAAATCTTCTCTGCAGACGCTTCTTCTGTCACAAGCTTTGCTTCGGGAATCATTTCCTTACCGCTTAAACTGTCATGAATATTGTCTACCAGACAACGCACCAACTGCTCCTGATTGGACATACGAACCTGCATTTTAGTAGGATGCACATTCACATCCAGTGCCGTGGTATCCACGTTAATATGCAACACACAGAACGGAAACTGATGCTGCATCATAAAACCTTTATAGCCTTCTTCAATCCCCTTGGAAATAAAATTACTGCGCACATAACGTCTATTCACAAAATAATTCTCAAAAGCACGGTTCGCTCTGGAAAGTTCGGGTTTGCCCAGATATCCTTCAATCGTAATACCGTCCTGTTCAATGTTTACAGGAATCAACGCTTTCGTAGTATCACGTCCATAAATACGATAAATGACTTCTTTTAAATCACCATTACCGGAAGTATGGAACTTCACCGCATTGTTAACCACCAGTTTAAAAGACATTGCAGGCATGCTGAGAGCCATATGCTGCATCAACTCAACAATATGACTTCCCTCTGTCATTGCTGATTTTAAAAACTTCTTTCTTGCGGGCGTATTATAAAAAAGATTACGCACTAAAATAGTGGTTCCGTCAGGTGCTCCTACTTCTTCCAATTCCTTTTGTACACCGCCTTCAATGACAATACGGGTTCCGGTTAAAGAATCTTTAGTTTTGGTAATCATTTCCACCTGGGCAACCGCAGCAATACTTGCCAAGGCTTCACCGCGGAAACCTAAGGTCTGTAAGTAAAAAAGATCCGCATCAGATTCAATTTTACTGGTGGCATGGCGAAGAAAGGCCTTTGGCAATTCATCCGCCGGAATACCGCAACCATCATCGGTAATACGAATCAAATCGATACCGCCGCCTTTGATTTCCACGGTAATTGCCTTTGCCCCTGCATCCATGGCATTTTCTACCAGCTCTTTTACAACGCTGGCAGGCTTTTCCACCACTTCGCCGGCAGCAATTTTATCAATTGTCTGATTGTTCAGTAATTTAATTTCAGGCATTTATCTGATGTGTCCTTTCGTTTTTATATCTAAATTTTTGTTTTATAACTTAGAAATAGCTGACATTTATAACACTATATTTATATCATTTACCTATCTTTTTTCGATTACGCCCATAATAGTTTTTCCGCAATAGTTACAGGTATAATTTGCATCAACCGCCCCGACAGACAATAGGCGCGTTACAATTAGGACAGGCGTCTTTTACGATTTTACGGGCAAGTGCCACACGTAAGTTGCCTTCATTCATATCCAAAGTACAATTCTTAAGGTATCCAAAGCGCATGGCTCGTCTGATGGTGCGAATTCCCATATTAGGGGACGCATGTCTGCGAACAACAGGGACTTCCAGAATATTCACAAACGGTCGCTAAGAATCGACAACATTTCGTCCACCAGTTAACCTTCCGGAAGATTGTGCGTGTTCAATAAACTGGGATTTATGTATCATATACGATTTCTACGTTATGTTCTTGACACCATGTTGTAACAAATTCCAATTGATGAGCATTATACGCTTCTCTTATAAACTGATTCCATTCCTCCATACGTCTAAGTTTACCAAGTTCCTTGTTGAACTTTGTACTTCCTGGAAATGCAGGCAGAATACGATTGCCAAATATGGACTTATACGCTTTGGTTAGGCGTTTCTTTTGTTTCTCGTCGGTTATCATCACATCAATATATTTTAATGTTATATCTCGGTTCCAGTCAGGTGTAAAATTGTCTATATCATGCAGGGTAGGTAATTTCATACACTCATTTGATTCCAAAAAAGTCCAAACTTCATCCTCCATAATATGCTCATCTGATATATCTTCTCCATATGCTATTATTTCATTGGTACCTTTTACAACATAATATCCATCCGATTCAACATCAGAACAATATACCACCGACTCTAATAGTACAGATAATTTCACTTGATATTTTTCTGCCATATTAACCTCTTCTAACAAATTCAATTTTTATGTTTTGTAATTTTTGTTTTAATGACTTTTCCGTTATCTACAACGATAAAATAACAAATAAAAACATATACTTATACTACCGCAACTACCACCTATTCTTTAACTTATTCTGCAAACGATACAAGGTATTCATCGCATCTAACGGCGTCAACGTTGTAATATCAATCTCTTTTAATTCAGCGATTACGTCCTCGTCCGTTACCGTATCAAATAATGAAAACTGTGCTAAATCCACTTCATCATACTTAGGTACGGAAGATTTTTTATCCATCTTGTTTGTGGTTGTTGTAATGCTCTGAATTTTCTCGATGATGGCATTGTCTGTCAACTGTTCCACAATCTCTTTCGCACGGTCAATGACCATATCGGGAACGCCGGCAAGCTTGGCAACCTGGATACCGTA
>CAZYVY010000092.1:0-6616 GCA_964651555.1 uncultured Lachnospiraceae bacterium
GTATGTGTAAAGCAATTGATGACATGATTGAAGACGGAAGAGAGGAAGGCAGGGCGGAAGCGGCGGCGACCATTGCAGCGTTGAAGAAGGAATTGGAAGAGGCGAAAGAAAAGATTAACGGTAAGGCAATTGATGACATGATTGAAGACGGAAGAGAGGAAGGTCGTGCGGAAGCGGCGGCGACCATTGCAGCGTTGAAGAAGGAATTGGAAGAGGCGAAAGAAAAGATTAACGGTAAGGCAATTGATGACATGATTGAAGACGGAAGAGAGGAAGGTCGTGCGGAAGCGGCGGCGACCATTGCAGCGTTGAAGAAGGAATTGGAAGAGGCGAAAGAAAAGATTAACGGTAAGGCAATTGATGACATGTTGGAAGAAAGTATGAATGAAGGATTGCGGAAGGGTCGCGAGGAAGCGGAGCAGACTATTGTTCTGTTAAAGCAGGAGATAGAACGGCTTCGAAACTGTTTGGAATTACAGAAGTGATTTTTATTATCAAGAGAAACTTACTTTATTCTTTGATAAAATAACCATAAAAGAGGACCGAAAAGAATACACTTTTTTCGGTTCTTTTTCGTATTCTTTTTGACATTATTATAGCCGTGTGGTAAACTTTAGGATAGTAACATGGGTTAATAATGTATAAAACCAATTTGCGTAAGAGGTGGATACTTTGGATAAGTATGAATTTAAACTTCGTTCCGAAGAAATTGACAAGTTAATGGAGCAGCAGAAATATGCAGATGCTGTTCGTTTGGCAGATACGATAGACTGGCGGAGAGTAAAGAGTGCATCGACTTTAGCTAAGATTGCCGAATTATACAAATTAAATAAAAGATTCGAAGAGTGCAGGGATATTTTGGAGCTTGCATATGACCGGAATCCCAGCAACAGAAATGTTGTTTATGGGTTGTGCGAGATTTCACTGGAATTTGGTGATATCGTTCAGGCAATTGAATATTTTAAAGAGTATGCGCAGTTAGCCCCCAGAGACACAGGGGTTTATGTTCTGCGTTATCGTATCTATGAAGCTCAGAATGTAGGCTTTGAAGAAAAGATTGAGCTTTTGGAAGAGCTTAAGAAGAAGGACAGAATAGAAGAATGGGAATATGAGCTTGCATACCTTTATCATCGCGCCGGTTTTGCAACCAAGTGTGTGGAAGAGTGTGACGAGCTGATTTTATGGTTTGGAGAAGGTCCTTTTGTTATTAAAGCAATGGAACTTAAGATGCTCCATGAACCATTAACTCCTTCCCAGCAGGAAAAATATGACAGACGTAATGAAGAAAAGATTCAGGTTGCAGCACAGGCGGCAATGGAAAGAAATACCGGAGAAATGGAATTAGACGATGATTTCCGTGTAAAAACCATTGATATGAGCAAGTTTAATACCATGAACCTTCAGGCAGAGCTGGCAGAAAATCTTAAGGAATACATAAATGATGAACCGGAACCGGTTTCTTTGGCGGGAAGTAACCGCGAAGACCAGACGGTATATCACAATACTATTCCGGCAGATGCGCAGGAAGTATTTTTTGCAGACCAGACAGCGGATATTCGTTATCAGGTAACCAGTCCCCGGAATGTAGCGGAAGCAACTCCGGAAATGGAAGCGTTTAAAGAAAATTTCTCGCAGGAATATGTGGGTACGGAACCTCCTAAGTCCATGGGCCAGTTAGTGGAAGATATGGGGGAGGATGAAACTGCGGAAATTCCACAGGTTTCAATGGAAACAAGAGATGTACAGGAAATCCGTTTTGAAGAGGAAACACAGGAAATATTGCCCGTAGTAGCTGAAGAAGCACCGGTTGAAGATAATGTAGTGCCCCCTGTTTCCTATTCCGGTACATATGAGAATCTTCTTTCTCAAGAAAAGGATGGACAGATTAGTCTTGCCGATCTTGCGGAGGAAAGAGTTGTAGAAAAGCAGATTACCGGTCAGTTAAATATTCAGGATATTTTAGCAGATTGGGAAAAAATGAAAAAAGAGAATGAGCAGAAAATGCAGGAGGAAGTACGCCAGAAGGTACTTGAACAGACCGGGCAGATTTTTACGCAGTTTGATGTATCTTCCAAGACGGGTATTCTTGCATCATTAGAGGATCCTTCTGTATTGGACCAGTACGAAGAAAAAGTAAGTCCTACGGTGATGAAGGGCATTGATAACCATGTAAAGCAGGTGATTCTGCCGGATTCCCAAAAACAGGATTCCGTAGAGGAAGAGCCCTCAATACCTGCTGAAGGAACGATTGTAGCCCAGTTTACCGGTGATATTAATTTGGAACCGGGTTATGTAGAAGAATTATCTGAAGAGAATTTGTTTGTATCAACGGCTAAATTGCCGGAAGAAGAGATACAGGAAGCTGCGGAGATAGCAGAAGAAGACCTTGCATTCTGTGAAGAAGAGAACGAAGAGTTGAATGAAGAAATGACAGTAGAAGAGGTTGAAGAAGCTTCAGAAGGTATGTTCGCAGAAGAAGCTGTAGAGGATTCTGTGGAGAATGCATCTACGGAAGAAGAGCATGATTTTGCTGCTAACGGAGAAGGAAATTTCTATGGTTCCGTTACCGCTGCTATTCCCGGAAGCATTTGGAAGGAAGTAGATGGCATAGAAGATGAATCTGCTGTTGAAGAGCAGGTAGCGGAAGAAGTTACAGAAGAGTACAACATGCAGGAGCAGGATGATGTAGTTTCCGAAGAAGAGACGCAGGAAGAAGATCATAAGGACTTGACACCGGAAGAGAAAGAATTATTCCAGCCGTTTTTGTACTCCAAGAAGATGAAAAAACAGATTCTGGATACTTTGGAAAAGATTACTTTGGCAGCGTATGTTGGAAATGTTGCAATCACTTCAGACTCATCCGAATCAGCACTTCAGCTGGCAAAGCTGATTGTGTCATACACCCGTATGTATGATGATAATTTTTCGGGAAATGTTGCAAAGATTAGTGCTAATAATTTAAATAAAAAAAATATCAGCAGTGTTTTTGCGAAGCTGGTAAACGGTGCGCTTTTAATTGAAAATGCAGAGGATTTAAGTAACCAGACTTTGCGCGATCTTTTACAGGGACTTAACCAGGAAACAAATGGTATTATTGTAATCCTTATGGATAAGAAACGTAAAATGGACCAGCTTATGTCCAGAGCATCTGTCGTACAGGATTTCTTCAATGCCCGCATTGATATTTTGTCCATGAACGTGGATATGTTGGTAAATTATGGTATTCGTTACGTCAATGAAAAAGGATATTGTGTAGATGACATGGGGCGACTTGCATTATACAAACGGGTTTCGGAAATGCAGGTCGGTAATCACACGGTAACCATTGCGGAAGTTAAGGAACTTATGGATAGTGCGGTAAAGCATGCAAACAGAGCGAGTCTTTCTAAAATGGCAAGCATTATCATGCGTAAGCGCTATGACGAAAACGATTTGATTATTCTAAAAGAAAAAGATTTTGACTAATTTGGGGGAAAACAAAATGGCAGAAAAAGCTAAGACTACCAAAGTCGCGAAAGCTGAAACAAAAAAGGCAAAAAAAGATGCTATTCAGGGCGAAAGAGTTTTTATCTCTGATACAGACTGTTACTTATTCGGACAGGGTACACATTACGATATTTATAAAAAATTAGGAGCGCACCTTTCTACTGAGGAAGGCGTGGAAGGTATTCATTTCGCAGTATGGGCTCCTAATGCAGTCAGTGTACATGTCATCGGTTCTTTTAACGGATGGAACGAAACCGCTAATCCTATGGGTGAGGTAGGCAACGGTGGTGTATATGCAGCTTTTGTCAAGGAAGCTAAGGTTGGAGATATGTACAAATATCTCATTGAAACACCTGAGGGAAAGAAGCTTTATAAAGCGGATCCGTTTGGAAACTATGCGGAAATGAGACCCGGTAACGCGTCTAAGGTTGCAGATATCAGTAAATTCAAGTGGAACGATAATGCATGGATTGAGGCCCGCGATAGTAAAAATGTTTTCGAAGAACCTATGGCTGTTTATGAATGTCACATTGGTTCATGGATGCGTCATCCCAGAGAAGAGGAAGAAGGCTTCTACAATTATAGGGAATTCGCTGACAGAATCGTGGAATATTTGAAAGAAATGAAGTATACCCATGTGGAATTAATGGGTATTGCAGAGCATCCTTTCGATGGTTCCTGGGGATATCAGGTAACGGGATATTATGCACCGACTTCAAGATACGGTACACCGGAAGATTTCCAGTATTTAGTAAATACGCTTCATAAAAATAAAATTGGTGTTATCCTTGACTGGGTACCCGCACACTTCCCCAGAGATGCCCACGGTTTGGCAGAATTTGATGGAACCTGTTTGTTTGAGCATCCGGATCCACGTCTTGGCGAGCATCCTGACTGGGGTACCAAGATTTTTAACTATGGTAAAAATGAAGTGCGTAACTTCTTAATTGCCAACGCATTATTCTGGATTAAGGAATTCCACATTGACGGTCTCCGTGTAGATGCGGTAGCTTCCATGCTTTATTTGGATTATGGTAAGCAGGATGGCCAGTGGGTAGCCAATAAGTATGGCGGAAATCAGAATCTGGATGCAATTGAGTTCTTTAAGCATTTAAATTCTGTTGTAAGAGGTACATACCCTGGCGTATGCATGATTGCGGAAGAGTCTACAGCTTGGCCCAAGGTTACCGGCGCGCCGGAAGATGACGGTCTTGGATTTACGTTTAAGTGGAACATGGGATGGATGCATGACTTCTGTGAGTACATGAAGCTTGACCCCTATTTTAGAAAGGGCAATCACAATAAGCTGACCTTTGCCATGAGCTATAACTCCAGTGAGAACTATATTATGCCTTTATCTCATGATGAAGTGGTTCACTTAAAGTGCTCTATGGTTAATAAAATGCCCGGCTATCAGGTAGATAAGTATGCAAACCTTCGTGTTGGCTATACTTTTATGTTTACACATGAAGGCAAGAAGCTTCTTTTCATGGGTCAGGAATTTGCCCAGGAAAGAGAGTGGAGCGAGGCAAGAGAACTTGACTGGTACCTGCTTGAGAATCACTTGAATAAGGGTATGTTGGAATACATGAAAGAATTGCTTGCAATCTACCGTAAGTATCCTTCTTTATATCAGATTGATAACAGCTGGGACGGCTTTGAGTGGATTAATGCGGATGATGCAGACAGAAGTATTTACAGCTATTACCGTAAGGGCAAAGAAAACAAGAATCGCATTCTGGTTGTGCTGAATATGACACCGATGCGTCGCGAAAATTACAGAGTAGGCGTTCCTGTTAAGAAGAAATATAAATTAATTTTGAATAGTGATGACAAACGTTTTGGCGGTAACGGAGGTGCGATTCCCACAGAGCTTGCAGCGCAGGAGGGCGAATGTGACGGAAAACCTTATTATCTTGAGTTTAACCTACCGGCTTACGGAGCAGCATTATTTGTATTTTAATTGAATGATTGCGACTGTGTTTCTGTAAGGGACACAGTCGTTTCAACTTGGAGGCATAAAAGATGAAAATATCAGAGATTTTTGAACAGAAAAAAACAGTGTTTTCTTTTGAGGTATTTCCCCCGAAGAAAACCAGTTCCATTGACAGTATTTATTCAAAGCTGGATGCGTTAGCAGAATGTAAACCGGATTTTATCAGTGTTACATACGGTGCAGGTGGCGGTGGAGCCAGCGTGCTCACTGCAGATATTTGTAAAACTATTCAGGAAGACTATCATATTCCTTCCATGATGCATTTAACCTGTGTAAACTCCAGTAAGGAATCAGTGGAAGAGGTTTTGAAGTTAATTGAAGAATATAAGATTGAGAATATTCTTGCCCTTCGTGGAGATATTGTACCTGACCTCCCCAGACAGACAGATTTCATGCATGCCAATGAATTGGTTACATACATTAAGGAACGTGGCAACTTCCATGTATCCGGCGCATGTTATCCCGAGGGACATCCCGAAAGTGATAATATGGTGGATGATATTTTAAATCTGAAAAGAAAGGTAGATGCCGGTGCAGAACACTTAGTATCCCAGCTTTTCTTTGATAACAACATGTTTTATGAATTTCAGGAAAAGGCACGTCTTGCGGGCATTAATGTACCTATTGAAGCCGGCATTATGCCTGTGGTAAACAAAGCACAGATTGAGCGAATGGTTACCACTTGCGGTGCCAGCCTTCCTGCGAAATTTGTTAAAATGATGAACCGCTTCGAGCATTCACCGGAAGCACTTCGTGATGCGGGAATTGCATATGCTATTGATCAGGTGGTAGATTTGATGAGCCAGGGCGTAGATGGTGTACATCTGTATACCATGAATCAGCCGGAGGTGGCAAAGAAGATTAGTGATGCGGTAGCTATGATTCGTAATGCATAGGCAAAATTCTTTTACTGTATGTTAAATAAAAATATCTACACCGCATTATAATATTAAAGGGTGTAAAAGAATTTTGCTATAAATAAAAACAGTTGACAAACGCCCCCTCACCTTGTATAATAACATTTGCGTCGGAAGGCGTGATATATGAAACATACACATATTGGTATGGTAGTTTCAGGCTATGGAGAAATACTCAAGAGGCTGAAGAGGCGCCCCTGCTAAGGGTGTAGGTCGT
>CAZYVY010000093.1:0-6602 GCA_964651555.1 uncultured Lachnospiraceae bacterium
CATATGATAACAATAATAGTCAAGGATATGGCAGTCAGGGAGATTTTTGGGGATTTGATTTCGAGGATATATTTGGATTTGGTACAAGAACACAACCATTACAGAAACCTACAAGAGATCCAAATGATTCAGAAGATTTGAAGCAAGTGGTTGACTTCATATGCATGAATAGATATGACCATGCGAGTCGAATTTTAAACCAAGTGATTAGTAGTGAAAGAAATGCAAGATGGCATTATCTGAATTCGTTGACGAATCATGGATTAGGCAATCAAATCAGAGCATTAGAGGAAATGCAAAAGGCAGTGCAGATGGAACCAAATAATCAGGTATATGTGCAGGCATATAACAGCATGAGACACAACGGAAATGAATATCAGGCTACAGGAGAGGATTTCAGAAGGGCGGCAGAAGGTATGCATAGATATTGTATGGGATTCTGTGCGTTAAATTTCTTCTGTACTTTCTGTAGATGTTGTTAATATAAGGAGGATAAACGGATATGGGTAAAGTAATCGGTATTGATTTGGGTACAACGAATAGTTGCGTAGCAGTAGTAGAAGGTGGAGAAGCCATTATTGTTCCAAGCAGTACAGGAGCAAGAACAACTCCTAGTGTGGTCGCCTTTACTAAAAATGGAGAACGATTAGTAGGTGAAGTCGCAAGAAGACAGTTAACTACCAATGCTGATAGAACAATAAGTTCTGTAAAGCGTCATATGGGAACAGACTGGTGTGTGAACATTGATGGAAAAGATTATAAGGCACAGACAATTAGTGCTATGGTGTTGATGCAGCTAAAAAAGGATGCAGAAGATTTTACAGGTGCACCAGTGACGGATGCGGTTATAACTGTCCCTGCATATTTTAATGATGTGCAAAGACAGGCAACTAAGGATGCTGGTAAAATTGCAGGATTAAATGTGTTGCGTATTATTAACGAGCCTACTAGCGCAGCGTTGTCTTATGGGTTAAATCACGGAGAATCTCAAAAGGTTATGGTATATGACCTTGGAGGTGGAACCTTTGATGTTTCTGTTATAGAAATTGCAGATGGAGTTATCGAAGTTTTGGCAACTGCCGGTGACAATCATCTTGGTGGAGATGATTTTGATGCCAGAATTGCGGACTGGATTATTCGTGAATTCAAAGCACAATACAGGATAGACTTATCTAAAGATATTACAGCAATACATCGAGTAGAAGAAGCTGCTGAAAAAGCAAAAAAAGAATTGTCTACTGCGGAAAGTACCAATATTAATCTGCCATACTTAATTCAGGTTAAAGGAGAACCGATTCATCTGGATATGACTCTTACCCGAGCAAAGTTCCAGGAATTGGTTCATGATTTAGTAGAAAGAACCGTAGGACCGGTACAAAGTGCATTACAAGATGCAGGAATTGCAGCTTCTGAATTAGGTCGTGTACTTTTGGTTGGTGGTTCTACGAGAATGCCAATTGTGCAGGCAAAGGTAAGAGAATTAACAGGAAAAGAACCATCCAGAAATATAAATCCGGATGAATGTGTAGCGATGGGAGCTGCTATTTTAGGAAGTACATTGTCGGGAAATGCGTTGGTTGCTGCCGGAGTGGGTAAGGATTTGTTGTTATTGGATGTTACACCGATGAGCTTGTCTATCGAAACTGTGGGTGGAGTTGCGACGAGGCTGATTGAGAGAAACACTACATTACCAACCAGATATTCAAGAGTATTTTCAACTGCGGCACCGTATCAGAGAGAAGTGGAAATTAGAGTGCTACAAGGCGAAAGACCAATGGCAAAAGATAATAAAAAGATTGGTAATTTTAAGTTGAAAGGTATACGAAAAGCAATGGCAGGAGTGCCTCAAATAGAAGTTACATTTGATATCGATGCCAACGGTATTTTGAAGGTATCTGCAAAAGATTTGGACACTGGAAAAGAACAGTCGATTACGATAACTGCTGACGATAGAATGTCGGATGCAGAAATTGAGCAGGCAATGCGTGATGCTAGGGAGTATGCGGGACAAGATTCTTTGCGGAGAGAAGCGCTGGAGTTGATAAATGATGGAAATTCATTACTTTCAAAAGTGCAGCAAGCATTAAAAAATGCCGGAAAGGAAATTGATAATGCAGAGAAAAAGCGGATTAAGAGCGATAGTGCCGCCTTGCAGAAGTATCTGGCAAAATTAAAGGTAGATTCTGTGACCAAAGGAGAAATTGAAAATCTTAAGCAGGCTAAGTTACAATTGGAGAGTTCCAGCAGCCATTTGCTAAAAACATGGTAGATACTCATAAGAAAACAACATGTCGATGATTTGAAGAAACCCATACATAATATTGAGCACCAACGGAATACTAACCCTATCTTTTATGCGGAGGCGAATAACTATGTATGGGTTCTTTTATGGTTGGTATTTGAAATGTCAGTCTGATACGCAGACGTTAGCGGTGATTCCGGCGGTTCATGGGACAGGGCGTAAAAACACCTGCTCTATTCAAATTATTACGGATGATGATGCCTGGACAGTTGATTTTCCAATAGATGTATTTCGCCACAGTGGAAGAACCATTGCAATCGGAGAGAATCGGTTTGGAGCAAGAGGTCTCCGGTTGAATGTGCGCACGCCCGAATTATCTGTAAAGGGAAAATTGCACTTTAGTTCTCTTACCCCTTTGAAATATGATATTATGGGTCCTTTTGCTTTGGTACCGTTTCTGGAATGCCGCCACAGTGTTTGGAGTATGCGGCATTCGGTTTGTGGAACGGTGTACATGAATGGCCAAAAATATTCTTTTGATAATGCTTGTGGATACTGGGAAGGTGACAGGGGACGTTCATTTCCCCAAGAGTATCTCTGGACCCAGTGTTGTTTCAAGGGGGGCTCTCTCATGCTTTCAGTGGCAGATATTCCCCTGGCAGGCATTCATTTTACGGGCATTATTGGTGTCATATTATGGAGGGGAAAAGAGTATAGATTGGCTACTTATCTGGGGGCGAAAGCTGTCCGAATTCAAAACGGAAGTGTTTTAATTGTGCAGCGGGGGCTGGAAATGGAGGCTTCTCTTCTGGAAGCGGCAGGGCGTCCGTTGAAGGCCCCTACAGCAGGGGATATGATAAGAACTATCCATGAAAGTGCGGCTTGTCGGGCGTTTTATCGATTTCGGAAAGATGGACAAACGCTCTTTTCTTTTGAAACAAGCAGAGCTTCCTTTGAATACGAATACGGCGAATTGTGACATACTATTAAAAAAAGCCGTGAGTAAATAATCCGGTGGATTGGTATCCTTGGTGTGAAAAGGTAATTGAAGATTTGGAGGTTTTCTTCAACCTATTTTCAAAGGAAAGTACCGGTTTCAATAATTGAATCAAGCATCTTTATGGCACTTTGATAATAATCCAATAAACATGAAGAAATAAATGGAGGTATTATACATCGTGTTTCCAAAGAATGCAGATACGCAGTATGCAAAAATAATTCCACCAATGACTGTAATTTCCTGTGAGATGTTTTTCAGGTTCTTAAGGCAGTACACAAGTATGGTAATCAGTGCTCCTAAATAAAAGATTAAAGAAGGAATACCGGTGAAGGCTGCATACTGGATGTATTCATTGTGTGGCCGGTCATTATCAAAACCATCTTCAAAATATTTATAATGAAGACCTTCCGGACCGTGACCAAAGATTGGCTTTTCTGCAATATATTTAAAAGCCTGCTTCCACAGACCCATTCGGCCGCTGCCGGCACTGTCATTATCAATAAGTTTATCTTTTCCGAATAATTCCCAAAAAGTGTTTATAAAATTGTCAAATAGTATTCCGTCATTTGTCACAGATGTTGCGATACTGATAGCAATAAATAAAGAAACAAGCAATAAGGACGGCTTTAGTGCCTGTTTGTTTCTGATTGTAAAAAGAATAACAAGAAATATTAAACCAAACATAGAACCCAGATAGCAGCCAAAGGTATTGTTGAGAACTAATGCCCAGATGTTGAAACAGAACAATGTAAGATATAAATATTTTTTCCAACCTTGGGAAATCAGATACAATCCTGCAAGGCCGAGGATGGCCATATTTAATACATATGCGTAATGGTTAGTGTTTGGATATATTGCCGCATATTTCATGTGGCTAAATACAAATCCATTGAGATTTTCGCCGATTATTCCCAGTGAAGATTGTATATTCGGATTTGCCTGAATAAGTGTCATAACTGACAATAGGGAAATTGATATACAATAAGTTGAAATGAGTGTCTTGGGAGCTGTTGACTTAGTAATCAATTTGCAGCAGATATAGATACTTGCATATGTAATATACATTGTAAATCCTTCTGAACGATATCCTGTTCCTATTATGGCTAATTCCAAATCATCAGCAAGCAGAGTTGAAATTCCGCTCCAAATCAGTAATGCCAGAAAAAGCAAATCCCATATTTGAAATTTAAATAAATCTTTTATTTCGGAGATTTTTCCATGAAGAAATATATGCATCAAAAATAAACTAACGAGGAGTTGAGTAAGGGTTTCAATAAATAAAATGCAGAATCCTTGGATATTATCCCGAAAGAATGCCATGTATAACATTGTGAATGGAAGGCTAAGGCAATACGCCATCAGAATAATAAAAGAAGCTTTTGAAAAAAATGTTTCCGGAATTTTGAGTATCAGATTTTTTAATGTAATGTCTTTCATAATACAGGTAGTCCCTTCGCAATTGTATTTTGATTATAATATGCCGGGAAGGAAAGTTCAATAAAACGTTTCATTCTTGAGTTATTAAGAGAGAATTTGTATAATCTAAGCATATATTAAGTTTTTCGAGGTGAATTTGTAAGGAAAGTTTGACAAAGGAGAAAAATTATACTATGGCAAGTACAGGAAAATGCGAATATTGTGGAGGTGTCATCCTTAGCAGTGACAAAAAATGTCCCACTTGCGGTGCCGCCAACCTTCTCTATGTGGAGGACGCACCCTCGGTGATTCTGACACCTCATACAATAAAAGAGCTGGCGGAATATTGTGCAGAAAGGAACATGCCTTTACACCGCATGAGATTTTTTATCGGAGAGGACTATAAAAAACCGAAGGCTTTCGGTATTTTTCAAAACGACAAAGGCGAATTCGTCGTTTACAAAAATAAAGCCAATGGTTCCCGTTCCATACGCTACAAAGGCTTTGATGAAAAATATGCCGTAAAAGAGCTGTATATGAAATTGCTGGAGGAATGCCACAATCGTAATATCTGGCCGGATACACCGGACGGTAAACCACCGAAAATTAAAAGGCAAGCCGGTAAAAAAACTAAGGAGATGCCGGTGATATTAACGATATTAATTGTGATAGGCATATTTTTGGCACTGATGGGAGTTATTGTCGGTTGTTTTTTGGTAAAGGCTTCTTTAATCCGTATGGGAATTTTGGAGGAATTCAAATTAGGAACTATTTCCTTCATATGTTTTGCTTTGTACTATTTGTACAATTACGTTTATATCCGTATCGTACAATCAGATAAACAAAAGGAAACAGAAGGGTGCGCCACAAAAGAAATTCCGTTCTTTGCCAAAAAGGATATTATTTTAGGGATATTATTTGCGACTGTGGTTGCTGTTATAAACATATTGTTAAAGCACCCGGTTTTCTATGTGGACCTTTCGCTGCTTGCCCTATTATCCCTCGTTGCCTCATGGGGAATTCCCCTTGGCGTATTTGTTTTAAAAGAACTGTTGAATTCTCTTTTAATAAAATTTTCTCCTCAGAAAAAGGGGTCAAAGAATAAAAAAGAAAAGAAATGGTCATGGAAGAGTACAGCTGTCATGTTAGCTGTCAGCACCTTGATTATTACCCTTGTTCCGGTAATTAATGGTAATAAAAAAGAAGGCTACTATCAAACCTCCTCCGGCATTTTTTACAAAATAGACAACGATGTTTACGAGTATACGGATTCAGGATGGGATTATACTTCCTATTCTTCCGATTATCTGGATTCAAGTGATTATGTCTATATGTATGATGATGCATGGGACTCCGATTGGGACATGGATTCCTACGATAGATTTGAGGAAACCACATACTATGATAGTTACCATAGTTCGGATTCGGATTACGACTACGGTGGCAGTTACGATTCATGGGACAGTGGCGGAACCGATTGGGACAGTGATTGGTAAAATGGTGCATTATTCTAATTTTTACCGGGGAATTAAAAAATCCCCTTGCGTAAGGTATTGCTTGTGACGCTGCGTAATTATGTAATATATGCAGCATAAGGAGGTGAAAGCTATGTCAATGTACACAACAGGAGAAATTGCGAAACTCTGTGGGGTGTCGGTACGGACAGTGCAGTATTATGATTCCAGAAATATCCTTATTCCCAGCGAACTGACAGAGGGCGGTCGAAGACTTTACTCTGAACAGGACTTAAAGAGAATGCGAATTATTTGCTTTCTTCGTGATGCAGGTATTTCAATTAACAGTATCGGAGAACTGCTTTCGGAGGAAAATCCCGGTAATGTTATTTTGATTTTGCTGGAGCAACAGGAAAAACTTCTTCGGGAAGAGATAAGCGAACGCAAAGCAAGACTGGATATTGTTGATGGAATCAGACATGAACTAAAG
>CAZYVY010000094.1:0-6570 GCA_964651555.1 uncultured Lachnospiraceae bacterium
ATTCAAGAACACCATTATAAAAGTTATCTTGTTCCACTTCACCATAAGGCTTGCTTTCAACCAATTTAGAAACTTTTTTTACTTCACAACGCGTATCTGCCGAAATATTAGCAATTGCATCCTGAATATAGGCCATTCTGTCACCCATATTAGAACCAAACGCAATAAATGCCGTATGCCAGCTTCTGTGAATTTTTACCGAAATATTGTCGAACTCCAAAGGAATGGGCGCCTGAGGTTTTTCGATTTCCAGTGTTACCGCTTCAATCTCCGGATATGTCATCAACAATTTTCTTGCAAGACGGTTTGCTACCGCTTCCAAGAGATTCATTCTATGCTTTGTCATAAAATCATTAATCAGAAGACAGACTTTACCATAGTCTACAGAATCTGCCAATTCATCACTTCTGCCGGCTTTGGCTGTATCAATATGAAGTGTTGCGTTCACAACAAACTTCTGTCCTTTTTCCTGTTCTTCTTTGTAGACACCGTGCCATGCGAATACTTCTAATCCTTTAATAATAATCTGATCCATTCTCTCTCCACCCTTTTACTACCGTTTTCCAAGAATCGCCTCTGTCATACGAATTGCTCTTACATTCTCTTTAACGTCATGTACCCTTACAAAAGAACAACCTTTCATCACTGCCATAACAGTAGTTACCAATGTTCCTTCCACTCTTTCAAACACCGGAAGGTCCAGCGTCAATCCTATAACAGACTTTCTTGATGTTCCCAAAAGAATGGGATAACCAAAACTGTGGAACTGTTCTAATTTATTGATTACTTCCAAATTCTGTTCATGCGTCTTTGCAAATCCTACACCGGGATCAATAATAATCTTTTCGTCTGCAATACCTGCCTTACGTGCCGTTTCCACATAAAACGATAAGTCACTCTGCATATCCGTCCAAAAATCATTGTAGTTCATAAACGTCCTGTTATGCATAATAACACAGGCAATCTTCGCCTCAGCAATAGCCTTTGCCATATCCAGGCTGTCCTGCAATCCTTTAATATCATTAATCATATCCACACCGGCCGCAATACCTGCCTTGGCGACCTCTGCTTTGTATGTATCCAACGAAACAGGAACATCAAAATTTGCTTTTATTTTTTCCACAACAGGAATTACTCTCTCCAATTGTTCTTCCACACTGACCGGTACATAGCCGGGTCTTGTAGATTCCCCGCCTACATCTATAATATCCGCACCATCGTGCAGCATTTCTTCTGCACGTTTCAATGCTACATTCACTGCTGTATACTTTCCCCCGTCCGAAAAAGAATCCGGAGTAATATTTAAAATCCCCATAACATAGGTTCTGTTTGCCGTATCAAAATTTCTGTTGCCTATCTGCATGTCTTCACACTCCTAATACGTCAATTCTTTGTTTTTCTTACCCTTTTTCCAGTCACAAACCTCACCGGCTTTACAAAAGTAGCACTCTCTGCTTAATTTATCTGCTCTGTATATAATATCTGCCAATGCATATTTTTTTGACTCTTTCTGGTTTCTGTGTAAAAGAATTGCCTGAATTATCTGTTGTATCTCTTTTTTACGGAAACCACAATCCTTCAAAATCGGCTCTGCAATTTCTGCACTGGCTATTTCATGCGGTGTTTTATCATCATACTGGATATGCCTGCCTATATCGTGTAAAAGAGCGGTTGCATAAATCAAATCTTTATCAACCTCTTTTCCTTCTTCCAAATTTAAAATCATGGCAATACGTGCCACATTCATAAAATGATCTGTATCGTGGCGACAGAATATCCGGTTTTCTTCCCTGATTGCAATTTCCGCCAAAGCCTCTTTATAGGCCGGATGTCGGATAATACGATTTACATGTTTCATCTTGCCATATCCATCCTACTGACAATTTAACATCTGAAAAAACATATTCTTCAGTTGCTCATCCGTTTCAAATGCCCCCCGCGCAGCCATAGTCACGGTTTTACTGCCGGGTTTTTTTATCCCGCGCATGGTCATACATAAATGCTCCGCTTCCAGCACCACCATAACGCCCTGCGGTTTCAATTCTTCCATCATGGCATCTGCAATCTGTGCTGTCATCTGCTCCTGAATCTGCAATCTTCTTGCAAATACTTCCACGGTTCTTGCAAGCTTACTCAAGCCAACAACTTCGCCGTTTGGAATATATGCAATATGTGCCTTTCCGTAAAAAGGCATCATATGATGCTCGCACATGGAATAAAAGACAATGTCCTTCTCTAACACCATTTCATTATTCTCAACATGAAAACGTTTAGATAAATGCACGCCTGCATCATCATCGTTTCCTGCCAAAATCTCTGTATACATACGGGCGATACGATCCGGTGTCTCCTTAAGTCCCTCCCTGTTCACATCTTCTCCGATGCCTTCCAGAAGAAGGGTAATCGCCTCTTTTACTTTCTTTTCATCAACCATTGTAAGCCTCCGTATTACGACTTAATGAGCCCTCATGCTTTTACATGATGGTTTATTTTTCTTTTTTAAAACATGTCCGCAATTTTCCCATATAGGACAGCGAACCGAACGCCAGCACAACACCGTCTTCCCCCGCCATAAGTCTTGCCATTTCCAATGCCTCTTCAACGGAATCCGTAGCAGTAACATTGGGATTATATTCCCGAATCTGCTTTGCAAGTTCAAATGCCGGCAATGCACGTTCCTTATTGGGCGGTGTTACCGTAAAAACATATTCCGCCATAGGCACCGACTGCTGAATCATCCCAGCATAATCTTTATCCTTTAATACTCCCATTATATAGATAATCCGCTGATTTGTAAAATAGAAACGCATGGTTTCCATGAGTTTTTTTACGGCATCCTCATTGTGTGCCCCATCCGCTATGACATAAGGCTTCTTTGATAATATTTCAAAACGTGCCGGCCATACAGATTCTAAAAATCCTTTACGAATTTTATCTTCTTTTAATTTACAGCCTCTGCTTTTCAATACTTCCAATGCCTCCAGTGCAAGGGCAACATTTTCAATCTGCCAGCTTCCGAGCAAAGGCACTTCCATCTGCTTATATTCTTTGTAGTATATCTTCTGCCCTTTAAGGCTCCGCCTTCCGGCTTTTATTTTATCATTGTTTACCGTGGTAAAAGGTATCGTATGTGCATCGCAGACTGCTTGTAAAACCCTTAACACTTCTTCTTTCTGAGGTGCGGATACTGCCATACAGCCCGTTTTTAAGATACCGGCTTTGTTTGCCGCAATCTTCTCCAATGTATTCCCCAAAACTGCCATATGGTCCATGCTGATGGAGGTAAATACACAAAGTTCTGTATTTCTTACAATATTGGTTGCATCCAACGTTCCGCCCATACCGGTTTCCAAAACAACATAATCACATTTTTTTTCAACAAAATAAAGAAAACCCAAAGCAGTCTCTGTTTCGAAAGCGGTAGGATGAGCAAGCCCTTCTTCTTCCATTCCTTTGCAGACATCAAAAAGCTTAGATAACCCCTCTGCCACTGCGGTTTTGGAAATCATCCGGTTATTTACCTGAATCCGCTCACGGTAATCATCAATCACCGGAGAAATATATCGCCCAACCTTGTAGCCGTTAGCAATCAAGGCATTAGCAATGAGGGTGGATACAGAACCTTTACCGTTGGTTCCTGCCACATGAATAAAACGAAGCTTATCCTGAGGATTCCCAATGCGACATAACAGCTCGCGGATGGAATCAAGTCCCGGCACACTGCCTAATTTATTCACTTTACATTCCATATAGTCCATGACTTCCTCGTATTTCATACTATCTCCTGCTTCTTCTCATAAAATCAGGCAGGCATAAAGCCCGCCCGAAAAAACATCTGCCTTATCCTTATTCTGTTTCGGAATACGGTTACGGTAAAACCGCTCTACAGCATATCCACATCATCCATTTCCCCGCTACCGATATTTAATGTATTCACGGTACGTCTCTTAAGTCTTGCTTCTTCCGAATATTTCAAAATAAAATCCTTGGTTTCCTGGGAATGCTTAATGTTCTTAAGCACCAATGTAGAATGGGTATTGTCACCTGTATAACATATGACATCACCTAATTTGAACCAACGCTGAAAGAATCCCCTCTCCAGCTTAACATCCTGAATTTTATACATATAACAATCATTTTCAACCTTTTTTAAAAAACCGCTGTCAATGGTAAGTACATCTTCTTTTACAATATATGTTGTAAAAGTAAAGGGCAAACCAAAGAATCCCCAACGCTTTTTTTCAATAATCTGATTCATTTCTGTTTCCATGTCATTTACCTCCTTTTGGGAAAAAATACACGTATTTTATCATCCTTTATATTATAGCTCTTTATGACAAAAACTTCAATTTAAAAACGTATTTTTTTGTCAGTTTATCTTGATTGAGCACTTTCATTATGGTAATATTATTCAAGTTAAAAACATATAAGATGAAAGGAGTCAATAATGAGACATTTGATGAGTCCTCTCGATTTTACCGTTGAAGAATTGGACAAGTTGTTCGATTTGGCAAACGATATAGAGACAAACCCGCAAAAGTATGCTCATGCTTGTGAAGGCAAAAAACTTGCCACCTGCTTTTATGAGCCCAGCACCAGAACCCGTTTAAGTTTTGAAGCTGCAATGATTAATTTAGGAGGTCATGTTATCGGTTTCTCAGATGCAAGCTGTTCTTCCGCATCTAAAGGCGAAAGTGTTTCCGATACCATTCGCATGATTTCCTGCTACGCTGATATTTGTGCTATGCGTCATCCTAAGGAAGGTGCTCCCATGGTAGCCGCTTCCAAATCACGTATTCCCGTTGTGAATGCAGGTGATGGTGGTCATCAGCATCCCACTCAGACTCTTACCGATTTGCTTACTATTCGTTCCTTAAAAGGACGTCTTAACCATTTTACCATTGGTCTGTGCGGCGACTTGAAATTCGGTCGTACCGTTCACTCACTGATTCATGCGCTTGAGCGTTATGACAATATTTCTTTTGTATTTATTTCTCCGGAAGAATTAAAAATTCCCGATTATATCATTGAAATGTTAAAAGAAAAGAACATTCCCTACAAGGAAGTCATCCGTTTGGAAGAAGTTATGCCCGAATTGGACATTCTCTATATGACACGTGTGCAGAGAGAACGTTTCTTTAACGAAGAAGATTATGTTCGTTTAAAAGACTTCTACATCTTAAGCAAAGAAAAGATGGCTCTCGGCAAAGAAGATATGTTAGTACTTCATCCCCTTCCCCGTGTAAATGAAATTTCCGTAGAAGTTGACGATGATCCCAGAGCGGCTTACTTTAAGCAGGTACAGTACGGCGTATACGCACGTATGGCGTTAATTCTTACACTGCTTGAGATTGATATTTAGTTTTCTACTACATGCCCCGGATGGATATATTTCCACTAGGGCAAATCAAGTTGCTAACAATATCATTAATCAGAATTTCATTCTTATGAACTCAATATGTAAAATCAGTATGATTTTAATTAGAGGAGGATAATATGCTTAATATAGGACAGATTGAAGAAGGATTCGTACTGGACCACATTAAGGCCGGTAAAAGTCTTTCTATCTACCACCACTTACAGTTAGATAAAAAAGATTGCACCGTAGCAATCATAAAAAATGCAAAAAGCGATAAAATGGGCAAAAAAGACATTCTTAAAGTCGAATGTGATATCGAAGAAATGGATATGGACGTGCTTGCCGTTATCGACCACAACATTACCGTAAACGTGATTAAAGGCGGAGAAATCGTTGCAAAACAGGAACTTACACTTCCCAAGGAAGTTAAGAATATCTTCCGTTGCAAGAATCCCCGTTGTATCACTTCCATTGAACAGGAACTCCCTCATATTTTTATTTTAGGTGATGAGGCAAAGGGCAACTATAGATGTAAGTATTGCGAAGAAAAATGTACCGATGTGATTGGAGATAATTTCTTGTTCCGTTAATTAGAGTTTTTAAAATAGTACACCCGCCCACATTACAGTGGGCGGGTGATTTTTGTAATAGGGAATGCCGCGATAACGAACAAGCGTAAGCTTATGAGTGTCGGCATGGCGATACACCTACTAACTGAAAGTTTCGCGCGTACTTTTACAATTTGAAAATTAAATCTACTTGTAATAGTAAAACCAGTTTCCTGAATAGTCTTTCTCGCACTGTTCTTGAGAGGCAAAATAATTTTCCTGTGGTGTGGTATCAACCCCAAACAACTGCCACATAAAATCCTCTTTCTCATGATAAAGATTGATTATTCGAATATATTTCTCTTCAATTCTATAAAACACATAATTTTTAGACCATATTTTCTATTATTTATTGATTGATATTCTACAAGATATTTTCGTAGCATCTCGGTAGTTATCTTTACAACCGGAATATCAATTGTCTCCAGCATCTTTATCAATATTACACCTATAATAGCGTATTATTTTGTCGGAACACCCTTCAAAATGCTTTGCAGTTAAAAACATATCAAGGAATTCCTCATTACCGGTTTGTAAGTAATCAAATGTGTTATTCTATAATGTTTTAACCTGCAAATCTTTTCGTGGTACGATTCTTTGATA
>CAZYVY010000095.1:0-6487 GCA_964651555.1 uncultured Lachnospiraceae bacterium
CAGAGTACACGGGAGCTGGCTCGCCGTTTTCATCTTTTAACATGATACTGTTGAAGCCATGCATAACGCCTTCGGTACCGTATTTTAAGCTTGCTGCGTGATCGCCAAGCTTTTCTCCGCGGCCAAGGGGCTCAACACCGTAAATATCTACGGGGTCGTTTAAGAAACCTGAGAAAAGTCCCATTGCGTTGGAACCGCCGCCTACACACGCTACTACCGCGTCAGGCAACTCACCGGTCATCTGAAGGAACTGCTCTCTTGCTTCCACACCGATTACGCTCTGGAAGTCACGCACCATCATGGGGAAGGGGTGAGGGCCCAAAACAGAACCGATACAGTAAATACAATCTTCATATTCGTTAATATATGCTTCAAAAGCCGCGTCTACCGCTTCTTTTAAGGTTGCAAGGCCGTGTTTTACTTCAACAACGTTTGCGCCGAGGATTTTCATTCTTGCTACGTTGGGTGCCTGCTTCTTAATATCAACAGAACCCATATAAATGTCACATTCCAAGCCGAAGTATGCAGCTGCAGTTGCAAGGGCAACACCGTGCTGACCGGCACCGGTCTCTGCAATTACTTTCTTCTTGCCCATAAATTTCGCAAGGAGCGCTTCACCCATACAGTGATTTAACTTGTGGGCACCTGTGTGATTTAAGTCCTCACGCTTAACGTATAACTGCACACCGTTTCCAATGCTTTCAGACAATCTTTCCAGATGAGAAATAGGTGTAGGTCTGCCCTGAAATTCCTTACGGATACGACGCAACTCGCTGATGAACTTGCTGGACTTACAAATTGTAAAATAAGCCTCATTGATGTCAGCCATTGCTTTCTTTAACTCGGGCGAAACATACGCACCGCCGTACTTTCCATAGTAACCTTCCGCATCGGGATAATGTTTAAAATAAGTATCGAAATCAATATTGTTATAAATCATAGTTGTGTCCTCCTAAAACTGATAAAATTATTTATAAAAAAACATCTTTTATTTCTTTAATCTTTGCAGGCTACGCCATCGTTTCGTCAATAACATATCCGCACCTCCTACTATAAAACGATTTGATATCTTCGGTCAAGGATTTTTGGCTTTATATGAGAATGTGCTTGCACATTCTTTCGCGCCCGAGCGGTGTTGCAAAGCAACTAATTTCTTTTCCGCGAGGTGCACATAAAAAAGTCCTTGACAGAATATCACTTCTGTCAAGGACGAATATTTCTTATCCGCGGTGCCACCTTGCATTCACGATTGCTCGTGCCCTTAATGAGATACCAACATATCCCCGGCAACTAACGTGTGCCTTACGTCGCAGAATACTCTGTAATCTCCTACATTTGACTGCGCCCTCAGCGGTCCATTTGATAACCTGTTTTTTACCCGACTCTCAGCATCTCGGGCTCTCTGTGAAAGCATAATTACCTTTATCTCCGCCTCAACGGTTTAGATATTTTATTTTTATTCATTAAAACACTTACGCGTGCATTTGTCAATCATATTTTTTATAACACCCACTCGTATATGATGCCATACAACTCTCTTATATAGTAGGTCGGAAACAACCACAACGGTGTCCTCGCCGACACTGCGCTGTACTCCATTTCCAAGGCATCTGCCACCATACCCGCACGATATTCGTGGTATTCGTTAGTTACAATGGCAATCTCAGGATTTAATCCTTCTGCCTCAATAATCTCCTGCGAAAACAGTAGATTTTCTCTTGTAGAAGTAGATTCCGCCTCCGTATAAATCCGTTCCGGTGCAATCCCCTTCTCCGTCAGATACAGATACATACACTCCGCTTCCGGCATGCTTTCATCCGGTCCCTGACCGCCGGACACAATACAAATCGCATCGGGGCGCTCTGTCAGATATTCATATGCCGCATCCAGTCTTGACGCCAGCATAATGCTGGGTTTGCTGCCATAGGCACGACATCCAAGCACAACCACCGTAGCATCTTCGGAAGGCTTCGCGGTTGCTGCTTTTATCATAAAAGCGGTTTCCACCATAGCCAAAAGCATAATAGCAGACACGACTGCTGCCACTACCGCCAAAACAACCTTACCGGGCTTGCCGGAATACAGTTTCTTCACTGCCTGATTTATTTTATTAAAAAGAACACCGTAGCATGCCATAAGCACCGTAACCACGACACCTGTAGCGTTACCCAAATTCATAATTCCGCCGACTGCATAGGGTGTCAGGAACCAAATAAGGCCCAAAATGCCTGCAACAATCAGCACAATACGAAAAATATTTTTTTTCATATTTTCTTTCCTTAGAAATTAATCATTTTTTACAATCTCTACAGACCGAATAACCCAATCATACTTCTTCAAATCAAGATTAGAACCGCAGTAGTCACACTGACCTCCATTTAGCAAAGAGAGACTTGCTCCACAACTCCGACAACGATATATCATGACATCACTGCATTTTTCTTTCAATGCCTGCACACTTTTTACCAATTGCAATTTCAAAGCCGTTCGCACTTCACGCACACCCTTTTGTCCCCAAACCAACAAACGCATTTTCGCAAGAACATCAATATACTGATATTCTGCATCCTTATGGTATCCAATCAACAAACACTCTGTAAGTCCCACATCCATGATATTGGCACACTGCTTGATTAATCCACTTATATCCGGCTCCACAAAAGCCTTCACATCTTCCATATTGTGTGCATAATGGATACTTAATAACTTGTTTGTCAGACCGGATACAAATTTCTCCTCCGAAAACTCCGGTTCGTCTTCTTTTATCAATAGAATCGGCGCGATTCCATCCTTAGCTTTTTCTTCGCCTAATCCTAATACAAACGACATCTTCCACGCCAAATTTCCGCTTCGCTCCTGCATAAAACCATTGGTCTGACAAATCGAAGATATTTTGGTATTCATTTCCTGCAATGTAAATTTTGTATTACAATAATCGCATCCGTCTAATAGATTATCAAGCGTTGATACCGTACCGCAATTGGGACATAAATAGGCGCCTTCTTCGGTTTTAGCAGTTGTAATATAAAAAGATTTTTGAATATTGGCAGAAGAATCTTTATAAATCACCTGACCATTACGATAATAGGTTCTTATCGCTCTTGCATAATCACTCAAACAACAAACCCTATTTTTTCCCTCATGATAATAATTCCAATACGGATATCTTCTATCTCTGTCATAGTAAGTAGGCGTTCGATCAATTAACTTATATTGCACAGTGATACCCAACGCACGCATTCTTTCACGATTAAGATGATGCATATACCAATGTGCTTGCGAAACAGTTGTAAAAGCATTCTCATTCGCATTGCCCTGATACCAGGCAGCCTCTTCCTGACGATATCGATTTACAAGTTCTGCCATCTGGGCATTCTCACCCTGACTGCTTCTGTTCAGTACCATATTTTCACCAATGCGCTGCATATTTTTCTTCGTCAATTCCCAATCTTCTTTTAAACTCCAAGCCATTTAGCAATTCCCCCTTTTACAATAAAATTACAAAATACTTATTAGTCCACTATTGCAGTAAACTCTGCCGGATTCCAGCCAAAATCCGTAGAGAGTATATATTCCGGAATCTCATCTTCATCTTCATAGATATAAAACCATTCCAAACAACCATGCGTAATATATGCACATTCATACACAGGTCTGCCCTGTTCATCAAACCAGGTCTGTAACGAACTTTGAGTTGTTCCGAAGATATAGGAATTATGAAAATATTCCCTATATGCCAACTCACCGTTGGCTTGATATTCATAACTTACCTTCAATGCATCATTCCATCCATCATAAGAATCTTTCGCATAACTACTTATTTCTTCAACATAATCATCCACATTGGTAACACGATACTCCACAAGTCTCCCGGATTCATCGTATTCTTTTATTTCATCATAATGATAGTCACCCATATAATCCTCGGGACGCAAACGCTCATCCATGTATATAACAACCGGGTCCATATAATCTCCCCACAAATAACCGTTCCATTCCGCATCTGTCACGCCCTGAAAGCAAGCGCCTCTATCCCCTCTGCTACCGATAGCGCATGCCAGCTCAGTTTCCGTATCATAATATAACGTTAATACTAAATCACCCTCTGCATATACCTTATAAAATGGTTCCGACACATCAAATCCATAAGCATTCAAAAAAGATTCAGCATCCTTAAAATAAAGTGATTCCAAAGTAGTTAAATCTTTATCGACAACAAAATATTCATCCCACTTCATTTCCCGGGTTTCTTCATGGGTATAGTCACCTTCAACAGCATCCATTTCGGCCAAAAAACGTTCTTCTTCCGACGCATATACCGGCGGTTCCTGATAAGAATACAGTTTTACATTACTTCTTACTTTCCAGCCGTTATTCCCCGTAGCCTCAATGGTAACAATATATGATTCGCTCCAATCTCCAATCCATACATATTGTCCATTCTCACTGATGCCGGACGCTCCGGTACTGACGTTTTGCATCACTTTCATATCTGCAATTCTGACACTGCTTACATTCTCGGTATTGATAATGAATTCGTCAATATGTACCGTACTGTATTCCATTACCGTAACGTCTTCTTTTACTTCCAATACCGGCGCATTCTTGCCATATTTCCCTGTATATATTGAAATCGCAGCAATTGCAATGAGTGCAACTGCAACGACAGCTATTATGATCGGAATGAATATCTTTTTCTTCATGGCTGGATCCTCGCCTTGCTTTTATACTCTATATACGGATTGAAAATATCTTTTTATGGAAGATTAATTTTAATTATAGACCTAATTTTGAAGCAGTACAATCTGTAACTTAACTAATTTTGTTTTATGGCTTTTATAAGGTTATTTGCCTTTTTTATTTCTCTAAAATAATTAATATAGTAAATTGCCGCAAACACAATATAAGGCAATGTAATCTGTATGAACATGTCCCGATATGCACGGACCGAAATCTCTGTAAATTTGCTTATGATAAAAATGCCCAGCATCACGCCTCCGATTACAACTACATACTGCCCAATCATGACAAGCAGTAACGGCACTTTATGAAAAATACGATGCATAAATAAAACAAAGGCAGCAAAGCAGGTAATCTTTTACAATTTTCATGATTCCGTCACCTTCTTTTCCAAATACTTGTAAAACTCATTTTTATAACTTCGATTCAAAACAATTTGCTCACCGTTATCCATCACAATGTTCACACGCATGTTTACCTGCGCCTTCAATTCCTGAATATGATAAACATTTACCAGCATGGATTTGTTATTTCTTGCAAAACCCACCTGACCGAATCTTTCCATAAACTGCTGCAAGCCATAGGAAATCCGCCATACACTGTCCTTCAGATATGCATAGGTTTTGCGATCCACAACCTCGATGTAGAGAATCTCTCCCGGCACCAGCATCCGCTCCCGTTCAGTCTCTTCATCCTTTCCCGGAATCAGCCCTTCAAAAGCAGACAAATACTGCTGAATTGCCTTGCCGTTCTTTCGACGGATTATCTGTTTACTGTTTTTTCTTCTCATAATCATAAAAGCTTTGAATCAATATTCCACCCACAATAAATATCAGGGCAATAACTGCACGCATCGTAATCTGTTCCTTCAAAACAATGGCGGATACCACCAAGGACAGAAACGGCGTCAAATACGCCAGATTTGCTATTTTAGCAGTATTTTCATCACCTTTTAATGCCAGCGCCCACAACAGATAGGCTACTGCATCAATCACCACGCCCAGCCATAGCATGCCTAGCCATTGTGTTCCTTCTATCGGTTTCCATTCTTCGGTCATAAGACCAAGTATTGTAGAACAAATCGTCACAACAAACCATATCACCATCATGGCTATATTCTGATTATAATCAGCCTTCTTATTCAATACCGAAAACAGACCATAGCAAGCCGCTGCCACAATACAACTAATCATTCCCGCAGCCATGTTGCCTGATGCCAAACTTCCGCTTCCTGTTGATAAAATGATAATCCCTAAAAAGGAACAGAACATTGCAAGACCTTTTGTCACAGTAATTTTTTCTTTTAGGATAATGGACGAAAAAATGACAAGCATGATAGGCCAAAGGTAATTCAATATGCATGCCTCTTGCGAAGTGAGTTGTGCCAATCCGTAGTAATACAATGCGGAATACATAAATAGTCCTAAGAATCCAAGTCCTGCCATAATCGCATAATCTTTCAGGGAATACTTTTTAAATTCTCGGATTGATCCGGTTATAATATTGATTACCAACATAAAAACGAATGAAAAGATGCTGCTTACCGCCAGTGTTTCCAAATTAGGAATATCAGCCAAGAGCATTTTGGCAGTAGCCGCCAATGTTGACCATATAAAAACTGTTAATATAGCGTATATGTAATTCTTTTTCATAAATATATCTCTCGCTTAAACTGAAATTTTGCGCGTAGCAATGAGCCATGCGCAGATGAGCCGAAGGTGACTGCTGGGTGCTCGCACACAGGCAG
>CAZYVY010000096.1:0-6416 GCA_964651555.1 uncultured Lachnospiraceae bacterium
TGGACTATGCAGAAGTTCTTGCACAGGCTCAGGCAAAAGGATATGCAGAACGTAATCCGGAAGCGGATGTGGAAGGCTATGATGCCTGCCGTAAAATTGCAATTCTTTCTTCACTTGTATATGGTAAGACGGTACGTTATGAAGATATTTATACAGAAGGTATTACCAAGATTTCAAAAGAGGATTTCAAGTATGCCAAGGCAATGAAGAGAAGCATAAAGCTTCTTGCCATGAGTAAGGATATGGATGGAAAGTGCTTCGCGATGGTAGCACCTTTCATGATTCGTTCCGACAATCCTTTATACTGTGTAAAAGATGTATTCAATGCAGTATGTGTACACGGTAACATGCTTGGAAGCACCATGTACTATGGTAGAGGCGCAGGAAAACTTCCTACCGCAAGTGCAGTAGTATCCGATATTATTGATTGTGCAAAGCATCAGGGCAAGTTTATTTTCTGTTTCTGGGATCAGGAGAAGGTAGAGCTTTCTCCCAAGGACGAAATGAGCTGGAAGTTCTTTGTTAGAGTAAAGGGTACTCCTGAAGATTCAGGTCTTATGGAAGTATTCGGCGAAACCGAAATCCTCAAGTTGCCTGAATGTGCAGATGAATTTGCTTTTATTACAGATGAAGTAAGCGAAAAAGAATTCGATGAAATGATCAAAGGCGTTAAGAACGTAATTACAAGAATTCGTTTGGAGGGCTAAAAAATGAAATATGTTATTGTTTTATGCGACGGCATGGCAGATGAACCCATTGAGCAGTTGGGAGGTAAAACTCCTTTACAATATGCCAAAACTCCCAATATGGATGCTTTGGCACCGGTAGCAGAAGTTGGTATGGTGCATACCATTCCTGAGGGAATGTCACCGGGAAGTGATACTGCCAATCTGTCGGTGCTGGGATATGATCCTAAGAAATATTATTCGGGACGTTCTCCCTTGGAGGCGTTAAGTATCGGTGTGGATATGGAGGATGATGATATTGCAATCCGTTGTAATATTGTTACCATTTCTGACGGAGATGAGCCCTTTGAAGAAAAGATCATCATTGACCATAGTTCTTCCGAAATCAGCACGGAAGATGCAGCGGTGCTTTTAAATGCAGTAAGAGAAGCGGTAGAAACCGACGAATATAAGTTTTATGTAGGAACCAGCTATCGTCATTGTCTGATTTGGAAGGGCGGAAAGGTAGAGAAACTTTCTCAGCCCCATGATGTGTTGGAACAGGTGATTAAACCTCATCTTCCGGCAAATGAAGTGTTCCTTTCTATGATGAAGAAGAGCTATGAAATTTTAAAAGATCATCCCATTAACGTAGCACGTAAAGCAGCAGGCTTAAATCCTGCAAACTGTGTTTGGTTCTGGGGAGCAGGCACCAAGCCTATGTTGTCTGATTTTACGGAAAAGACAGGCAAAAAGGGTGCGATGATCTCTGCGGTTGACCTTTTAAAAGGAATAGCCATTGGTGCCAATATGAATGTCATTGAGGTAGAGGGCGCCAACGGCGGACTCCACACCAATTATACCGGTAAAATGGAAGCTGCGGTCAAAGCAGTGACCGAAGAAGGCAATGACTTTGTATATATTCATATTGAGGCTCCGGATGAGATGGGGCATCAGGGAAGCTTTGAGCGAAAGGTTAAAGCCATTGAAAATATTGATGAAATGATTGTGGGACCTTTTGTAGAGAAGATGGAAGAATTAGGCGAGAACTTCAGAATGCTGATTTTACCTGACCATCCCACACCGGTACGTTTAAGAACCCATACACCGGATAGCGTACCCTATCTTTTGTATGACAGTACAAAGAAGACCGGCGACGGTGTACTTTATTGTGAGAAATGTGCCGCGACAACAGGACATTTTACGGCGCAGGGTCATAATATAATCGAGAAGCTTTTTGAAGCTTAAATTTAGGAGGCAGAAAGAATGTTAGTAGTGAAAAAATTCGGTGGGACATCGGTTGCCAACAAAGAACGAATTTACAATGTGGCAAGACGATGCATTGAAGAGTACCAGAAGGGAAATGACGTTGTGGTTGTTTTATCTGCTATGGGTAAAATGACAGACGAACTCATTGAACTTGCAAAAAGTGTAAATCCCAACCCTTCCAAGAGAGAAATGGATATGCTTTTTACAACCGGTGAGCAGACTTCCGTAGCGTTGATGGCTATGGCAATGGCAGCTCTTGGTGTACCTGCAATTTCCTTGAATGCATTTCAGGTGGCTATGCATACTACATCCAATTATGGAAATGCGAGATTAAAAAGAATTGATACCGAGCGTATCCGCCATGAACTGGAATCCAGAAAGATTGTTATTGTAACAGGTTTCCAGGGTATCAATAAATATGATGATTATACTACACTGGGCCGTGGCGGTTCCGATACCACAGCGGTTGCATTGGCAGCAGCACTTCGTGCCGATAAGTGTGAAATCTACACCGATGTTGACGGTGTATACACAGCAGATCCCCGTATTGTTAAAACAGCAAAGAAACTGGATGAAATAACTTATGATGAAATGCTTGACCTTGCAACTTTAGGTGCCGGCGTTTTGCATAACCGTTCAGTGGAAATGGCTAAAAAATACGGAGTTCAGTTAGTGGTACGTTCCAGTCTTACCAGCGAAGAAGGAACAACAGTTAAGGAGGATGTGAAAGTGGAAAGAATGTTAGTGAGCGGTGTGGCCGTAGATAAGAGTGCAGAAAGAATTTCGGTGGTAGGTCTGGCAGATAAGCCCGGTACCGCATTCCGTCTTTTTGACGCACTTGCAAAAGCAAATATTAACGTAGATATGATTTTACAGTCTGTTGGACGTGACAACAGCAAGGATATTACATTTACCGTTGACGGTAACTGCGGTGAAGAAGCGTTAAAGGTTATTGAGGATAATAAGACAAGACTGAATTACCAGCATGTAGAAATAGAAAAGAATGTATGTAAGGTTTCTGTAGTAGGTGCGGGTATGATGTCTAACCCCGGTGTCGCTGCTAAGATGTTTGAATGTCTCTACAACGAACACATCAACATCAAGATGATTTCTACATCAGAAATCCGTGTAACAGTTCTTATTGATGTAAATGAAGCAGAACGCGCTGCAAATGCAATCCATGATATCTTCGGATTGGCTGAGTAAAGAGGACGCGAGTTCGACATAACCGAAAAATAATATAAGGACGCAGGTTAATAATCATTTTGCAAAAATTAGACGCGAGGAGATTATATCAATATTTTCTTATGGACGCTTTCGCTCTATTGTCCTACGTAGCGGCACATAGGGTTGCAAAGGACGCAACCCAAATGCCGACGAGTACAAAAGCCATTCGAAAATATATGTATAATTCCTCGCTGTTTATGTATTGATAGGAGGAAATGATTATCTACCTGCTGTTTTTGTATACAAGGGTTATGACGGACTCGCGGTTTTTGTATAAGAGTTGTTTTATAGTTTCGCTGGTTGTTTGAATGAATATAAAGATTATTGCTGTTAAAAAGTCATGGTTTGACTTATGGAAGTTATTTTATCGTGAATGTTAAAATAACTATGGTTATTTTGCTCATTTGATTATGTAAAAGATGAATTTAAAATGATAGGATATATGAGAACATGTTGTATTAGGGGTTGCAAGGCAACCGCATGGCGAATGTAAATGATGCAGAATAAGTTTTTTGAAAGTAGAAAAGAGGTAAATTATGTATTGTCCGAACGGATTTGATAGAGACACTTCTTAGCAAAACGATTCTGGCACAGATTGTATTAATTGCCATTATTGTTGGACTTGCTACATATCTTTTGATTGCACATGATGATATTTGTGATGCACTTGTATTTGAAAAAGCCGGTGTATTTCAGGAAGACAGCTACGCGGCAACTTTAGGAGAACGTTATACAAAAGAATTGGGAACGGATAGCTCTACCGGCATGCTGGTAGACTGGAATAAAAATGCATATGACTTTATGGATGAATATGAGAGCGGTGCGACTATCAAGGATTACGAGATACGACCGATGGTTTTAAATGCCATGAATATTTTGAATGCAGATCCGGAACTTTATGCTACACCTGCATTGGAAACGGCTGTTGCAGAAGTGGAAATATTGTTTGTGGATGTTCTTGGGTTTACGGAAGAAGAAATGGAACTCTTTGACTATGGTGAAGAACCGGCGTATGGAGTGGTTTTTACAGAGCAGGCAGATATGATTGTTGCTTTGGTAAGAGAAAAAGTAGATAACAGGGAGGTGGCTTACAATGAATAGTGCAGACAGCTGGCTTGTATTGGGAATTGCAGTTGTATTGGGAATTGTAATATGGCTTGTTTTTCTACTTCTTGACAAAGCAAAAGAATCATTCATTGGAAGATTATCCTTCCGCCTATTGATGGTTAATATATTACTGTTTGTGATGATTGGCAGCAGTATTTATTTGGTTGTGGCATTGTCTTCCATCAGTATTGAAGAAGCCGAGGACAGCCCTCAATATCGTATCAATGAGTTTGCTGATTGGGAAAGTAGTAATTCTTATAGCTTAATTGTAGAGGAGTTATATGAAAATAATTGCTATGGCGAGCGATATGATGCGGTTTGGGAACGTATTTTGATACGTGACAGTTATCAGAGATATTCTTTTTACAGTGATGCAGCTTCACAGATTATTGCAGACGGCGGCGATGCGAGTCGGGTTGCAGAACTGCAAGGGCTGGCAGCGGAATATCGTCAGGAAGCACTGACTGCCTGTGAAAGCAGCACAGAAGAGGACAATGCAGGATTTGTGGCAGAATATATGAGACTGCTGAGATAGGGACGTGAGTCTGTAATACTAGTTTATTCATAAAAATAGCGAGGAGTAAAACATATATTTTCATAGGGGTGTTTGTGCTCGTCGGCATTTGGGTTGCGTTCTTTGCAACCCTATGTGCCGCTACGTAGGACAACCAAGTGAGAACGTCCCCGAGAAAATATAGTTTTATATCCTCGCTTTGTTTTATCAACCACAGTTATACAGACTCGCGTCCCTTTTTAGTAACCCAGATTCTCTGCCACAAGAATGACTTTAATTCTCTTGGGCTGTGTACTGCGTCTGGTTACTACAATCTGGCTGCAGATACTGTCCTGTGAATAGCAGTCGCCGCATTTGCCGGTAACGGAGCAGGGGGTCTTGCGGTTTAAACGTAAGGTGTTGGCAGGACAGGCAACGTTTCTGATGCGTCCTACAGCTGCAGGAACGTCATAAACAAGCTTATTCATACCAACGATGACAAATACGTTTTGAGGACCGTGTAAAAGGCATGCAAGACGGTTTGCGGCACCATCGATATTTACGAGCTCGCCGTTTTCGGTAATTGCATTGCTACTCATAAGGAATGCGTCAGCCATAACGACTTTGGAATAGAATTCGCGGTATTCTTCCGGTGAAACTTTGGAACGGTCAAGAAGATTGTAGTTGCCGTTCTGAATTGCCTCCATCAGACCACACTCTTTGATGGTTTCACTTCCGCCCCAGCTGATGGTTGCATTGTCGGGAAGAAGTGAGAGTACGGTTTTTACGGCTTCCTCACTGTTCTCGCAAAAATACCCCTCCATGTTTCTTTTTTCAAGTTCTTTTATAATGGATTTCGCAGTTAAAGCAAATCCTTCCTGTTGTTTCGTCATATGTAATCCTCCAAATCATCATAAAATAAATCTTTTCCTTCATTATAACATTTCAGAATTTGTATTTGAAGATAGTTCTTTTATCCTTTTTTAGACTTCTTATGTCATGCAATGAACTAAAAATATCAGATTTATGCCATAAACAAAACAATAATCTGATAAAACAACAAAATATTCGCAAATTTTCAGAAAAATATTAAAAAATACGCAAAATTGTATTGACAAATCAATTTAGACAGGTTATACTCAATACATAATAAAACTTCAGATAGATATCCTAAAGAAAAGGAGGTACGGACCACCCGAAAGGTAAGTTAAATTCCCTGAAGTTTCAGGTACAAGACAAACAAGAACGGAGTATTCCGAAACACATCTGATAAGTAGTGAGAGAGCATCGAAGGAAATGCCCGCTACAGTATAATCAATACGAAGGAAAGAGTGAAAGGAATGCAGAAGAGAATTGGAGGTATGGTCCAATGGATCAAATAGTTGAGTAGGAAGCCCTGTGATCGAAATCGCGACGCAGGGCTTCTTACATTATGAACAAATAACTTAGAATGTAAGGGGCTTTTTCTCAAAAAAGTTTTTAAACAGTAGTGGCTATTACAATATTTAAAAATAAAAAAATATAAAAAAGTTGTTGACAATTCATTTTACTTATAGTAATATAACTATTGTTCGCGGCAGACAGCTAAGAACGAAAACGTAATATGCGATAGTGGCGTAGTTGGTAACGCGCGACCTTGCCAAGGTCGAGACCGC
>CAZYVY010000097.1:0-5982 GCA_964651555.1 uncultured Lachnospiraceae bacterium
TTGGATTTACAGGCGTTGTGGGTATGGTAATGTTGTCAGACGCCGGGGCAATATTACCATGGTTTTTATATAATATCTCTTGGTAAAGGTAGTGATTATATGTTGTAGGCCACAAACGGATTGTTGAGGTAATCAGTATAGTTTAATTCGTTGTAAAGTACTCCCCATGCATAACCATAACACACTCTTATTCTTTGTGTTTATTTTACTAAACCATTTTCTATTTGATATTCTTCATTAGGAGCTGATTTTAGTAGCATCCTGCAATGTTATTTTATTATATGCACTTTTATATATTTCCCGAAACATCACAAATCTTCCTTTAAAAGGTCTTTTAACATTCTTCGTGCTCTGGTAAGTCTGGTCCGCACGTTAGATGACTTGAGGTTTAGGAAAGCCGCGATTTCTTCAATACTCATCCCCCATAATAAAAAAGATATATCACCACCCGATATTTTACATACAAATCAAACCGGCAAAAAGCCACAAAACGATTTCATATTTATCCTTATAACATTAAAGTCCCCGGCAACTCTGCCGGAGACTTTAGCTTTACATTTCTTCAATTCTCTGTTTGATATATCTCTCAAGTAAATCCACTGTTGCATCAATTCCAAGCTTACTACTGTTAATACAAACTTCGTAATTTCTGGAATCACCCCACTTAGTCTCACAGAAGTAATTATGATACGCTTTTCTCTTCTTGGACTGACTCTTGATAAAACTGATTGCTTTCTTTTCAGTATAATTATGATACCTCATAACTCGCTCAATCTTTTTATCCATATCACCCAGAATAAAAATAGTAATTAATCCTTTGTTCCCTTTCAGTACTTCCTCTGCGCATCTTCCGACTACTACAAAAGATTCACCTTCATTTGCTTTTTTACGTAGAAAGTCAAACTGCATCTGCGCAATATTGACATATGGCGAATTACTATACCCTTTCACGGTTCTTGAAACAAAAGTTCTGCTGGGTAATTCATCATAGGGCTCAATGTTCGCAACTTCAATATTTTTATCAGCAGCAACTTCCCTCAGCATATGATAATCGTACAGAGGTAAATCAAATCTTTTTGCAAGAATTTCTGCTATTTCGTGACCTGCACTTGCGAACTCACGTCCAATCGAGATAATTACCTGCTTTTTTTCCATACTTTCAGCCCCCTTCTTTTACAAATAGCGCATCCAGATAATAAGCATGGAAATTATCATCACAATCACCGTTGCGGGAACCATATATTTACAATATTTGCCCCAACCGATAGGATATCCTTCCTTTGCCGCTACGGAAGTACCGACAACATTTGCAGATGCCCCAATAGGTGTTGCACTTCCGCCAACATCTGTACCCATTGCCAAGGCCCATGCTAAAACAGATAAATCAATACCCTGTGTTGCTGCAAGGCTCTTGATTACAGGAATCATTGTAGCCGCAAACGGAATGTTATCAATAAATGCACTGGCAATACCGGAAACCCATACAATAATTGCTAACATCAGATACATGTTTCCGCCACTGATTTTACCGATAAACGTTGCAATAATCTCCAAAATGCCGGTCTGTTCCAAACCACCTACTACAACAAATAAGCCGACAAAAAACAAGATTGTTTTGTAATCTATTTTTTTCAATAACTCTAACGCAGACTTCCCTGCAAAAATCAAGGTCACAACCGATATAAAAAGCCCGATTGTTGCTACCGTCAATCCGGTCTGTGCATGAGTTACCAACAGCACAATCGCGACACCGAAAATAATGCAACTAACAATAAACCCTTTTTTATCTTCAATCTTGTTTGCACATTTTGTTGTATCCAACTCTTCAACGGCCACACCGGCAACCAATTGTTTTCTGAATACGATATAGAAATATAATACCACAATCAGCAATGAAATTCCAGCAATTATACCGGTATTCATAATAAAATCACTAAAACTATATCCCAAGGAGGTCCCGATAATGATATTAGGAGGATCTCCGCACATTGTTGCCGAACCACCCAGATTTGCACAGAAAATTTCTGCCAAAATCATGGGAATCGGATTAAACTTAAGAAGCTGTGCCAATTCCACGGTAACCGCCGCCAGAAAAAGAATTACGGTAATACTGTCGATAAACATTGCCAAAAAAGCTGACATAACCATAAACGTCAGGAAAATGGGCACTGTACGAAATCGCACCAACTTAGCAATCGCCATACAAAGCCAACGGAAAAACCCGGCTTTTGCCATTCCTTCCACCATAATCATCATCCCCGTGATAAAAATAATGGTAGCCCAGTTAATTCCACCGGTACTTTCACTTGCCACTCCTGCCTCATACCAAAAATCTAAGGTAAACATAGGCGCTATGTTTAAGGTCTTCCAAATGGCACCTAAATCCCTCATTGCAACACCAAAAACCAAGATTAAAGTTGCAAGACCACATCCTAAAGTTACATAGTGCCTCTCAATTTTCTCAGTAATAATCATAATGAACATTACCAAAAAGATTGTTACCGCCAAAATTTGTGCTAACATGATTTCTCCTTCTTTCTAAACTATAAGAAACTTTATCTATATGTTTATTATAAAATTATTTCCTTCATATTGTTACTGAACTTCTCCGATTCTATTGCAATAAAATTTCCTTAAGTTTATCGTCTGATAATATATTTACAAATTGGATTTCCCATAGATGAAAATTTCTCTTCATACTCAGTCATAATATTGCCTTCCATCATTTCCTCATCCGCATGTAAGTCATAAGAAAGTTTTATAATTTCCCAGCCGGCTTCCGGCACCTCGTCTACCGCAAAATCAAATAATGCCCTATTATCTGTCTTAAATTCAATTATTCCGTCTTCTTTTAAACATTCATGATAGCGGGCGAGAAATTCCCGACTTTCCAAGCGCCGTTTTGCATGTCTGTCTTTCGGCCAGGGATCTGAAAAATTTAAATAAATTCGATCAATTTCTCCCCGTCCAAAGACTTCGTTTATGTCTTCGGCATCCATCCGAATAAAAACAAGATTGGGAAGCTCATCTGCTTCCATCTTCTGAATGGCTCTAAGAAGTACGGTTGAATATTTTTCGATTCCGATAAAATTAATTTCCGGATTTTCTTTGGCAAGTTGCATAATAAACTTACCCTTTCCCATGCCTATCTCAATGCGGATGGGATTACTATTTCCGAATACCTCATTCCACTTCGTCTTACACTCTTCAGGATTATGCACAACGTATTTACTGTCCGCAATATACTCACGGGAGCCGGTTACATTTCTTAATCTCATCAACTAGCCTCCAAGTTCAAATCTTCGTTTCCGGTTACTACAATCGGTTCCATACAATCTTAAACATGGAAAAAGCGCATTGTTCTCTTTTTATAAGCACAATGCTCTTCCTAAAAATTTCCCTCTATACACACTTTTCACAAAATCACGTATATTGTACACTATTTAAATATAAAAGCAACCTCTTTTTTAAAAAAGAGTAAAATTTTACTGTTTCTTAGTTTGTATTTAACCTATATGTCTAAATCTATGCCATACATAAATAAAAGAAGCAGAACTTATTTTGTTCTGCCTCTTAACTAAATCTTAGTAGCTGTAATACTCGTCAAGAGTATATTCAAAAACCATGATGTAAGGTTCACTCATGTCACCATACTGGAACATAACAGAAATCTTACCTTCAATCTTGTTAGCGTCAACAACCTGACCTTCGAAAATAAAACCATATTTTCCGTCATCTGCAACATCACTGTCACTTACATCAAAGAACTGTGCACCATATTCTCCAATGTAGTCTGTTTCAGTAACATCTGAACGGAAGTAGTTGTTTCCATCTAATCTGATGCAACCTGCATCTCTTTCGTTTCCTGAGAATTCATCATATGTAATTGCATCCCAATCATCCCAAATCTGCTCTCCGAAGAAACCACCCATATCCATGGAAATCTGCCAAGAACCGGGATAAGTTCCGCCGGTTTCTTCATCATAATAATCATAGATTTCTACTTCTGCGTAGTCCTTGGTTGCAGTTGCTGTAGAAAGACCGGAAATTTCAGCATCTGTAAGGTCACGACCATACAATTCTTCCAAATATTCCTGCATCTCTGCCGCACCGCTTACGGTTACTAAACTGGTTGTTCCAACCCATGAACCGGTAACATCTTCAATTGCATATGCAGATGATGCTTCAGCGGGTGTAAAAGAAGGTCCGAAAGTAATACTGTTACTTACAGAAGCCTCTTCATCGGTAGAACCACATCCTACCATTGTTGCCACTACCATCATTGCCAATGCAAGGATGAGAGCGACTTTTTTGTTTGTTTTTTTCATAACAAATCTCCTCCTAAAATTGATTTGATAATAATAACCCATTTTATTAAAAAATGCAAGTACGTATATTATATTAATTTTTATGGCCGATACCCTGCCTTGGTATATCAAAACATACAAATTCTCTACTTTAACGTAAATGCGGTTCCGACATATCCTGCCGGAACCGCTATATTATTTGTATTGGATTTTATTCCATATGATCCAACAATTCCTGATAAAATCTTGAGTAATCAGTTCTTCCTTCGCCCATAAATTTAATAGCTGCAGAAGGATGTGAGTTCATAATCCCCGTTAAAAGGTAGGGGATATCATATCCCCATAAACTCCCCTTTTCGATTTCCTCCTTAATATACGTCTGTACGAAATCCATAATCGGTACGAGGTTGTAACGAGGATTACGTAAGAAGGATAAAAGGGATTCCATGTAGCAGTTACCTGCTCCTCGTCCCATACCGCTTACGGTAGCGTCCGCAAGGCTGGCGCCGATACTTAAAGCTTCAATAGTGTTTGCGTATGCAAGCTGCTGGTTATTGTGGGTGTGCACACCAATCTTTTTATTATGTTTTGTTGCAATATCCATGTATTTGTGAGTAAGTCGACGTATCTGTTCGGGGTAAAAAGCACCGAAACTGTCTACTAAGTAGATATAATCAACATCACACTCTGCAAGAATTTCAAGTCCGTTATCAAGCTCTTCCTCGCGTACCTTAGAAATCGCCATAATATTTACGGAAGTTTCATAACCTTTTTCATGCGCGTCCTGAATCATTTCGATTGCCGCGGGAATCTGATGGATGTAGGTGGCAGTACGTACCAAGTCGATAACACTGTCCTTTTTATCAATAATATCATTCTTGTAATCGGTTCTGCCAACATCTGTCATAACCGAAATCTTCATATCAAAATCATTATTTCCTACAACAGCACGGATATCCTCTTCCTCGCAAAATTTCCATTTGCCGAAATCTTCCTTCTTGAAAATTTCCTTAGATGCTTTATATCCAAATTCCATATAATCAACGCCGGCTTTGATGTTTGCACGATATAATGCTTTGACAAATTCATCTGAGAATCCAAAGTTATTTACCAAACCGCCGTCTCGAAGCGTACAATCTACAACCTTAATGTCAGGTCTGAATGATATCAAGTTACCCTTGTTTTGTTCCATTTTACTGTCCTTCTTTCTTTTTGTCCTCATCTTACCTATACTGAAGACTTTCTGCATTTTCTTCACTTTAAAGCGTAACACTTCAACGCGTTAAACTGTTATAAAGAATACTACTTTACTAACCGGATGTCAAGGACATTTTTAAATTATTTTATTCATATGCGGCTAACTTTCTTTTTAAACATTCAATTTCCTTTCGCTTTTCTTCATTTTCTCTCTGTAAATTTGTGATTACTTCCTTCGCTTCTGCCCGGCCTTGTTCTCTTCCGTCTTCGATCATGTCATCAATTGCTTTACAGTTACTCTTCTCCCGCACTTCTTCCAGCTCTTTCTTCAGTGCTGCTATAGTTTCAGCTGCTTCCGCACGGCCTTCCTCTCTTCCGTCTTCGATCATGTCATCAATTGCTTTACAGTTACTCTTCTCTTTCGCCTCTTCCAATTCCTTCTTTAACGCTGCAATAGTCGCCGCCGCTTCCGCACGAC
>CAZYVY010000098.1:0-5918 GCA_964651555.1 uncultured Lachnospiraceae bacterium
TGTTTCTATTATATAAAACTTTCATTTGTAACACAATCCCGAAATAGTTTACGCATACCTCTCTTTTTTTCAATACAAAAAGAGTGATGCCATAACAACACCACTCTTTTACTATTATGAAATATAATTCAATGATAATATCAATTTAACTTACTCTACCGACACAATATAGTAGTAAATCGGCTGTCCGCCATACTGAAGTTCAATATCTAAATCAGGATATTTTGCTTCAATTTCTTCCGATAATGCAGATGCATCTTCTTCGGAAATGTCTTCACCGTAGTAGATACTGATTAATTCATCACTGTCTTCGTCAACCATTTCGGTAATCATTTCAATAGTAACATCCTTCATTTCCTTACCTACGGAAAGAATGCCCTTATCTCCGATACCCATATAATCGCCCTGGGCAATCTTCTTATCGTCGATTTCGGTATCACGAACGGCATAGGTTACCTGACCGGTCTTAACGTTGCCCATTTCAGAACCCATCTGTTCTTCGTTCTCATCCGGAGCAATGTCAGCCATAAAATTAATCACAGCGGTAATACCCTGCGGAATGGTCTTGGTGGGAATTACGATAATCTTCTTATCCTGTGTTAAATCTCTTGCCTGATTTGCTGCCATAACAATATTCTTGTTATTCGGAAGAATAAAAATATTATCTGCATTTACTTTATCGATAGCGTTTAACATATCCTCTGTACTGGGATTCATGGTTTGACCGCCTTCGATAATGTAGTCAACGCCTAAACTCTTGAAGATTTCATTAATACCCTTACCAACGGAAACGGCGATAAAACCATATTCCTTGCGGGGTTCATCTGCCTTAGGTGCTTCTTGGGCATCTTCTTCAGACTTGATTACCATTTCGTTATGTTCCAGACGCATATTATCAATCTTTAAGTTAGAAAGCTGACCATATTTTAACGCTCTCTGGATTGCAAGACCGGGATCATTGGTGTGAACATGCACTTTAACGATTTCATCATCTGCAACTACTACTATAGAATCACCGATGGATTCTAAGTAATCTTTGAAATCCATCTCATGCTTAACATTAAATGTCTTGCTTAACAAAATGATAAATTCAGTACAATATCCAAACTTGATATCGGAAGTTGCAAGATTTTCCATACCTGCTGCGGAAGTCTTCTTAGAAGAACCGCCGGATGCTTTTAAGCTAAAATCGGTTACCTTGCCCTGATATGCATCAAATGCGCCCTTTAATACTTCCATAAGACCCTGTCCGCCGGAATCGACAACGCCGGCCTGTTTTAATACAGGCAATAAATCGGGAGTTGTGCTAAGCACATAATCAGCATGCTTGATTACTTCATCAATAAATTCTTCCATATTGTCGCAACCGTTGTCGGCAAGTTCTTTTGCCTTAGTTGCTGCACCTGCCGCTACGGTAAGAATTGTACCTTCCTTCGGCTTCATAACTGCCTTATATGCAGTCTGGACTGCCTTATCGCAAGCCAATGCCAATACGGGAATTGTAATCTCATCATATTCTGATGCAACCTTTGTAAAACCACGAATTAACTGGCTTAAGATAACACCGGAGTTACCTCTTGCCCCGCGAAGAGAACCTGAGGAAATTGCTTTACATGCTGTCTGCATGGTTTTTTCATCAAGATTATTCAACTCTTTCGCAGCTGACATAATAGTCAATGTCATATTTGTACCGGTATCACCATCCGGAACAGGGAATACATTCAATTCATTAATATATTCCTTTTTACTCTCCAAGTTTTTAGCGCCGGCAAGAAACATCTTCGCAAGTAATTCGGCATTTAAAACATTTGTAGCCACTTTGTAAGTCCTCCTTAATCAACTACCTTAACGCCTTCGATAAACACGTTAACTTTTTCTACATCCAAACCGGTAAACTGTTCTACCTTGTACTTTACCTCACTCATAAGATTGTTGGCCACAGCCATAATGCTGACACCATAAGCCACAATAATATGAAGATTCAGCGTCATCTTATTATTTTCCATTTTTACTGTGATTCCTTTGGACGCACTGTCTTTCTTCAAAAGACCCACAAATCCGTCTCTAACATTTACAGCAGCCATGCCAACCACGCCATAGCATTCCATGGCAACGCTACCTGCATAATTTGCAATTACGTTACTGTCTACCAAAATACTACCCATATGAGTATCCATAGAACCTTTCATCATTACGCCTCCTCAATTCTAAAAAAGTCGGTTATTTTTACATATGTATGCCTGAACATACGAATGCTTATATATTATAACCCTTTTTTCCAAAAAAGAAAACAGAAATATTTCAAGTTATATTTTTTTAATAAAATAGCAAAAACTGCATAAAAAAACCGCCGAATTACTTCAGCGGTCCATAATCAGATTTAAAATAAAATTATGCTCTTTCCACGCGACCTGACTTCAAGCAGTTTGTACATACGTGCATAGTCTTAGTAGCACCGTTAACTTTACATTTTACTCTTCTGATATTGGAATTCCAAATATGATTGGAACGTCTATGAGAGTGGCTTACATTGTTTCCGAAATGAACGCCCTTATCACAAATTGCACATTTTGCCATGATTGCACCTCCTCAGCATAAATTGAGTTCACTGACTCGCAACATTGATATATTATCAAAACTTCATCAAGAATGCAAGAAAAATTTTAAATATTTTTAAAATATGTGAAATAGACCCCTTAAATATCTTCTACCATGACTGTCTGTCTATTCCCAAATCATGCTTTAAAATTTCATATTCCCGGTTAATCTGCTGTAATGTATCATTATCACCACTCATATTATCGGGATGAAAAATCTTAATCAAATCCTTATAACGCTTTTTTAATGCCAATTGATTGGTTATCCCTTTAAAAAAGATTCCTTGACGGTATTCCAACTGTCTGGTTCTGGGCAGCTGATTTTTTGTTTCTTCGCGATGACGATGAAACTGTTTCTTTTCATTTTCCAGTTTCTGCCTGTCCACGTCAAGCTGACGGAAGGATTGTTCTAACACTCTTTGCTTTTTTTCAAAGAAAATAGTATCCTCTTCCAATCTTCTCCGTTGTTCCTGAAGCTCCTTTTTTATCTGACGGGCTTCCTGATTCAAGGCTTTGCGCTGATTTTCAATTTCTTCTCTGGTCTCTTCCAGTTTTTTTCTTTCGATGCCGAGCTGGTCATACATTTCCTCCAGCTCTGTTCTGTCCGTCTTAATCCGGACGTTCTCTCGAAACAACTGGACCTTGTATTGCTCTAATTCTTCCGGCGAAGAGGCATCTCTTAAGATACTGATAAAATTATCCATAGATTATCCCCGGTTACCTTACGTTTCATTTAATCGTAGCAATAAAGATTATATCCAAGAATCAACAACAGGGCTACTATGATACACCCTACAAATTTATTGGATATAAAAATCATCAAAAGCATTCCGATTGCTATTGATAATAAAAACGCACCAATTCTTCTTTTCATCATATTCGCCACATAGTATATTTGTTTTAGTATATGCGGGAATAAAACGTTTTAGGTCTAATTTTCTTCAATTCCTTCAGGGAAAGCAGCCTTTTTTACCTCTTCTTCTTTTAATTCAGCTGCTTTGCTTCCTTTCTCCTGAAATCTGTCTACCAGATCAGGAATCATATCAAGAATCTTGGTTACGCTGTCCTGATTCTTAATATTGACAAGTTTAGAATGTCCGTTACTGATAACAAGAATGGCACTGGGCGTCATTTTACCATTTAAAGAACCGGCTCCGCCTTTATTCTTTTCACCGTTTAAGCAGCCTGCACCCACACCAAAAGACACATCCACCAAAGGAACAATAATGGTATCACCGATTGTCGTTGCATCACCTACTACTGTTTTAGTGGATAAAAATCCATCCATACCCTTCATTAAGGATTCTACAACACTGTTAAAATTACTTTCTGCCACGTTTCTTACCCTCCTGTTTACGTCTGATTAATCTATATATTCTTCGGATATGTTTGTCTGTAAAGATCGACCAACCCACAAGCATCATCTGCAACATCTGAAAATGTCCCGAAATCTTTGCATCCAGATTCAGTACTTTATTTTCCATATCCGGCGTAAACTTAATTTTTTTACCATAATAAGGATAAATCATACAATAGTAACCGTATACCTTCATGGTGGATGCCGGATCTCCGGAACCATATTCAATATTAGCCTTAATGCGTCTTGGTCTGATATGTTTCAACATCCTCTTAATATTCTTCCAGATTTTATTCCATGCCGGTTTTACACTGGGATGTTGAATCACTTTTACATAAAATCGTATGTCTTTGTAGATTCTTTTTGCCTTTTCAACAAACTGCTGAATTGAATCTTTTATATTATAACACTTCTGACGACATTTTAAAATAAATTCTTTGATTTTCTCAATAAAAGCTTTGACTTTCTTAAGGAACGGAAGTTTCTCAAATGCTTCATCCGAACCATCGTTAATTATTTCTTCAATTTCACGTTCCAAATCTTCATCGGAAATCATTTCACTTTCTTCAAAACTGTCATCAAAAAATTCACTTTCACTGACATAATCATCGGTTAAATCTGTTTTATTACTTTGGACATCCGTTTCATCATTGGAATGCACTTCTGCACCAGCCGGCATATTATCATTCTCTTCAGATGACAATTCAGGCGTTTCAGCTGTTTTTTCTTCTGTAGGCCAAATACGGAATTTATATACCGGTATACCAAACACCCTTATCTTTATCCAGGCTTCTCTATTGTAATTGACCGTTGCAGTCACCAAACCAAGCAACCATAGGATACGTACTGCAACATCAAACTCATCTTCTTCCTTATATGCTTTTATCCGATATGAAAAGGGCCAAAGAACCATAAGTAAAGAAAGCAACAATGCAAGTCCGATAACGGACAGCAGCACAATACCGATTATTTTTAATATAGAAAGTACTACTCCCACGTTTAATCTTCACCTTCCTGCTCAATTACAGTTATTTTATAAACACTGTTCTTTTTTGCCTTAATTTCTTCGGTCTTTTCTTTCAAATACATTTTTACATCAGCCGTTCCCGTAACCGCATAAGTTTCTTCAATTAACTTCTGTACAATATACATGGCACTGGCTGCATTCTTTGCCAAGCCGATTATCAGAGGATAATTTCCTGTTTCTTTATAGTATTTTTGCTTAAATTCCTTGCAGTCAAAGTATTCCACCCTGCCACTGGTTTTAGACAAAACAATCACATAAATACCGGAAGGATAGTTATTCTTATGAAATTTATTGCAAATAGATTTAAAATTCTTGGATATCTGCTCATCCACATATAAATGTCTGCAAAACATCTCCATCCTCCCTCCTACGCAAAAAGGAAAGCCCAGCCTACAACCGGTAACTTTCCTCTTGAAAATCGTACTTTAATAGTATTTTTTGCTACCCCAAAGATTCTTCTTTTTTAAAGAAAGGTAATCATTGTATGCCTTTTCAAGAATCTGCTTTTCATTGGGGAACTTCAGCAAATGATACGCTTCATGATACTTATAAAAGCCCGAATCCACAAAAAATTCCTCGCGCTGCGGTTTACTGTAATAGCTGTCAGCCATCATTAAATACCAATGTACTTCTTTATCGACAACGTCATCCGGCGTGGTAAAAGAATACCCACTCTTACCTACATACTTTATAATGGACGCCTTGGCTCCGGATTCCTCCAAAACCTCTCTTAATGCCGTATCCTTATAATCTTCGCCTTCTTCTACAGTTCCTTTTGGTAAAACCCAGCCTTCATAGCGGTTTTTGTAATTCTTATACAAAAGCAAAATTTTACCGCGAAATATAACCACACCGCCACAGCTTACTGCTTCACTCATTGCAATTCCTCCTGTTGGTGTGAACGTAAAAAACTAATAAAAAGTATATCCTATTTCAC
>CAZYVY010000099.1:0-5633 GCA_964651555.1 uncultured Lachnospiraceae bacterium
GTAACAATGGACGTTACCAAGGCTATCGCTGATATCAAGGCTGGTAAGATTGAATACAGACTTGATAAGCAGAACATCATTCACTGTCCTATCGGAAAAGTTTCTTTCGAAGAAACTAAGTTGAATGAAAACTTCGAAGCTTTAATGGAAGCTATTAAGAAGGCAAAACCCAGTTCATTGAAGGGACAGTACTTAAGAAGCGTAACCCTTTCAAGCACAATGGGACCCGGCGTAAAAGTAAACGTAATGAAGCTTTAATTTTAATAAAAAGACAGCGGAGTAATCTGCTGTTTTTTTGTATACAAAAACTGTTCAAAACAAACAGAAAATGATAGAATACTAGATATGAAAGATACATTGGATATAAATGCGGGTAAAAACAGAATATGGGAAATTGCAGGTGCGGTAACGGGTGTTTTACTTTTTGCGGTTTTATTGGTTTTTCTGATTATGCGCAAAAGTTCTCTTGATGCGGCAGAAGCTTTACGGCAGGATATTGTAGCAAATTCTGAAACTATAACAACGGTGGACGGAAATATGATATTGGGAATTAGCGGGGAAAGCGAAACGAAAGAAGGCGGAATGGATGATTTGACGGATGCTTCATTGGTTGTAGGAGAAACAGATGGTTTGCCGCTTAATACCTATTTGCTTCCGGATAAGGAAACCGTTACCTTTACGTTTGCGGGAGATGTTTTGCTGGATGACAGCTATGCTGTTATGAGCACTTATCGTGCTAATGGTAGCGTATTGGAGAATTGTATTGACCCGGCTTTGTTGGAACAGATGAGGTCTGCGGATGTTTTTATGATTAATAACGAATTCCCTTATACAAACAGGGGAACTCCGTTGGAAAATAAGGCATTTACGTTTAGGGCAGATCCGGCCAATGTAAGCATTTTGCAGGATATGGGAGTTGATATTGTTTCCCTTGCCAATAATCATGCTTCGGATTATGGAGAAATATCATTGCTGGATACGTTGAATACCTTGGAGAATGCAGGAATACCCTACGTGGGAGCGGGCAGGAATCTTGAGGAAGCTTCAAAAGTGGTATATTACCGGAATGATAATGTAAAAATCGGTATTGTTTCCGCTACAGAGGTGGAACGTCTTGCAACGCCGGATACCAAAGGAGCAACAGAGAATACAGCGGGAACTTTCCGGTGCTTTCAGAATGATGATTTGGAAGAGGTAATCCGACAGGCAAAAGAAGAATGTGATTTTTTGATTTTATATGTACACTGGGGGACGGAAAGTACGGACCGGATTGATTGGAGTCAGCCCGAGCAGGCGGAAGCGTTTACTGACGCGGGAGCGGATGTGATTATCGGAGCGCATCCCCATGTTCTTCAGGAAATCGGATACGTGAATGATGTTCCTGTATTTTACAGCCTTGGTAATTTTTGGTTTAACTCCAAGACACTTGACAGTTGTCTTGTTACCTTGGAAATCGGAGCTGACGGTCTGGTATCGGCGGAACTGACACCTTGTCGGACAGAAAGCGGTAAAACAGTTATGGCTACGGGAACGGAGTCAATAAGAATTTTGGATTATATGCGAGGCTTGTCGGAGAATGTTATCATAGATGAAGAGGGATACATTACTGCAGAGTAATGCAAGTATGCCGGCATGTGGGTTGCGGAATATACAGAAGAGATTTTAAAAGAAAAATATGATAATATGCTTGACATTTGATAATACTTATGCTAAGTTTATTGAGGTTGTAAAAGCAACCATGCCGAAGACAGTAGGTGTCGCTAAGCGACGTAAGGAGACAACGCCTACCGAGGATGAGTAAGTTTTTATCGAATTTTACCCTCTCGTCTTCTGCGAAGATGAGAGGTTTTTTATTCTTTATAAAAACTCTTTCGGCACCAAATAAAGAAGGAGGTAAAAACAAAATGGCAAAAGTTGAATTGAAGAAACCCATCGTGGAAGAAATTTCAGCAAGTATTAAGGATGCCCAGTCAGTGGTTATCGTTGACCACCGCGGACTTACCGTTGCTGAGGATACCGAACTTCGTAAGCAGCTTCGCGAAGCAGGCATTACTTACAAGGTATACAAGAACACCATGATGAATTTTGCATTCAAGGGAACTGATTGTGAAGGTCTTACTGAATACTTGGAAGGACCCAGCGCAATTGCAATTTCCAAGGATGATGCTACAGCTCCTGCAAGAATTCTTTGCAAGTTTGCAAAGAGCGCTAAAGCACTTGAAATCAAGGGCGGTGTTGTTGAAGGAACTGTATATGACAGCAAGGGTATTGAATCAATTTCCAATGTACCTTCAAGAGAAGAATTGCTTGGAAAATTACTTGGAAGTATCCAGTCACCTATTACAAACCTTGCACGTGTTCTTAATCAGATTGCAGAACAGCAGGGTGCTCCCGCAGCAGAGTAATTGTTGCATAAGAAACTTTTAAAACAAACATTATGATTAAATGGAGGAAAATAAAATGGCAAAGTTAACAACTCAGGAATTTATTGACGCTATCAAAGAGTTAAGCGTACTTGAATTAAACGAATTAGTAAAAGCATGTGAAGAAGAATTTGGTGTATCTGCAGCAGCAGGTGTTGTTGTAGCAGCAGCTGGCGCTGGCGCAGCAGCTGAAGCAGCTGAAGAAAAGACAGAATTCGACGTAGAATTAACAGAAGTTGGCCCTAACAAGGTTAAGGTTATCAAGGTTGTTCGTGAAGCTACAGGTCTTGGCTTAAAGGAAGCAAAGGACTTAGTAGACGCTGCTCCTAAGATGATTAAGGAAGCTGCTTCTAAGGAAGAAGCTGATGACATCAAGGCTAAGTTAGAAGCTGAAGGTGCTAAGGTTACATTAAAGTAATTTTATACGATGAGTTGATTAAACCGCGAAAGAGAAATCTTTCGCGGTTTTTTATGTTATAAGAAAAACGATATCATAAAAGTTGTATATGCATTCTTAAAAAAACTTTTTTTATTGGAAAAAAATGTTTGACTTCTAAACACTTTTCTGTTATTATGGATAATGCTTTATTGTGGTTTACTGTCCCTTTTTGTCTTTTGGCGCAAGGGGGTTGTTTCGTTGCGGCAAAAACGGCAAAAGGTAAGACATGTATTCGAACAATAAGTGAAAAAAGGCTATATATCATAATAAGAACGGAGTGGAGTGTCAATGGAAAAGAACAGAATACGTCCTATTGTTAACGGCAACAGTATGCGTATGAGCTATTCACGTCAGAAAGAAGTTCTGGAGATGCCTAATCTTATCGAAGTGCAGAAGAATTCCTACAAGTGGTTCTTGGAGGAAGGTTTGAAAGAAGCATTCGATGATATTTCTCCTATCACAAATTTCGGTGGCGATCTTCGTATGGAGTTTGTGGATTTTGAACTTGCTGAGGATGAAATCAAGCATACGATTGAGGAGTGTAAAGAGAGAGATCTCACTTATGAAGCACCCTTAAAAGTTACAGTTCGACTTTTCAATAAGAATGATCAGGATAATGTAAAAGAACATCCTATTTTTATGGGTAATTTCCCTTTGATGACGGAAACAGGTACTTTCGTTATCAATGGTGCAGAGCGAGTTATCGTTAGCCAGTTGGTACGTTCGCCCGGCATTTATTATGCAATCGGACATGATAAAATTGGTAAAGAGCTTTTCTCTTCAACCGTAATTCCTAATCGTGGTGCATGGTTAGAGTATGAAACCGACTCTAATGATGTAGCATATGTACGTGTTGACAGAACCAGAAAGGTTCCTATTACCGTATTCATCAGAGCTCTTGGTCTTGGAACAGACGAAGAGATTCTTGAGGTGTTTGGTGAAGAACCTAAAATCATTGCAAGTTTTGCGAAGGATCCTTCAAAGAATTATGTGGATGGTTTAAAAGAATTATATACAAAGGTACACCCCGGTGAGCCTTTTAGTGTGGAAAGTGCTGAGAGTTTCTTAAGTGCTATGTTCTTTGACCCCAGAAGATATGACCTTGCTAAGGTTGGACGTTATAAATTCAATAAGAAACTTATGCTGAAGAACAGAATACGTAAGCATGTTCTTGCGGCTGACGTTGTGAATGAATATACAGGAGAAGTTATCGCAAAGGCCGGCGAAACAGTGACTGCTGAAATAGCAGACGCTATTCAGAATGCAGCTGTTGCTTCTGTATTAATTCAGGTTGAAGAAAAGAATGTTAAAGTTCTTTCCAATATGATGGTTGACATCAATGAATGGATCGACTGCGATGCGGAAGAATTGGGCATCAGCGAGTTGGTTTATTTCCCTGTACTCCAGAAGATTCTTGAAGAATATGCAGAAAAACCGGAAGAGTTAGCTGAGGCAATTATGCGTAATGCACATGAATTGGTGCCTAAGCATATTACCAAGGAAGACATGCTTGCTTCCATTAACTATAATATTCATTTGGAATATGGTATCGGTCATGATGACGATATCGACCATTTAGGAAACAGACGTATCCGTGCGGTGGGTGAATTGTTACAGAACCAGTACAGAATAGGTCTTTCCAGAATGGAACGTGTTGTACGTGAGAGAATGACAACACATGATTCAGAGGAAATTACTCCTCAGGCATTGATTAACATTAAGCCTGTGCAGGCTGCAATCAAAGAATTCTTTGGTTCTTCACAGCTTTCACAGTTCATGGATCAGAACAATCCTTTAGGCGAGTTGACACATAAGAGACGTCTTTCGGCATTGGGACCCGGTGGTCTTTCAAGAGACCGTGCCGGTTTCGAGGTTCGAGACGTTCACTATACACATTATGGTAGAATGTGTCCTATTGAAACTCCTGAAGGTCCTAACATCGGTTTGATTAACTCTCTTGCTTCTTATGCAAGAATTAATGAATATGGTTTTGTAGAGGCGCCTTATCGCCGTATTGATAAGTCTGACCCTGAAAATCCCCGCGTAACCGATGAAGTAGTTTACATGACGGCAGATGAAGAAGATAACTATCATGTTGCGCAGGCGAACGAGAAGCTTGATGCGGAAGGTCGTTTCGTTAAGAACATGGTATCCGGTCGTTATAGAGAAGAAACACAGGAATACCCTAAGACAATGTTTGATTTTATGGACGTATCGCCTAAAATGGTATTCTCTGTTGCTACTGCGTTGATTCCTTTCCTTCAGAACGATGACGCGAACCGTGCGCTGATGGGTTCCAACATGCAGCGTCAGGCAGTGCCCCTTCTTTTTACAGAGGCTCCCGTAATCGGTACAGGTATGGAAGTAAAAACTGCAGTTGACTCCGGTGTTTGCGTGGTTGCCAAGAAGGCAGGTACCATTACTTATGTATCTTCTGAATTGATTAAGATGACTGCTGATGACGGCGAAAAGTTAGAGTATCGTCTTTCTAAATTCGTGAGAAGTAATCAGAGTAACTGCTATAATCAGAAACCGATTGTGTTTAAGGGTGACCATGTGGCAGAGGGCCAGGTAATTGCAGACGGTCCTTCAACAGCAGAAGGAGAGCTTGCACTTGGTAAAAATCCTTTGATTGGTTTTATGACCTGGGAAGGTTATAACTACGAGGATGCTGTTCTTTTAAGTGAAAGACTGGTACGTGAAGATGTTTATACATCTATTCATATTGAAGAATATGAAACAGAAGCACGTGACACTAAGCTTGGAGCGGA
>CAZYVY010000100.1:0-5594 GCA_964651555.1 uncultured Lachnospiraceae bacterium
CGTGTTCGTGATGGTGGTGCTCATGATGGTGTTCGTGGTCGTGACATCCGCAATCGCAATCTTCATCGTGTTCGTGATGGTGGTGCTCATGATGGTGTTCGTGGTCGTGACATCCGCAATCGCAATCTTCATCGTGTTCGTGATGGTGGTGCTCATGATGGTGTTCGTGGTCGTGACATCCGCAATCGCAATCTTCATCGTGTTCGTGATGGTGGTGCTCATGATGGTGTTCGTGGTCGTGACATCCGCAATCACAATCCTCATCATGTTCGTGATGGTGCTTCTTCATCTCTTCCATCAATTCTTCTTCCAAAGACTTACCTGCTTCCATTGTCTCAAGAATCTTTGCACCGTCAATACTGTCCCAGGGCGTTGTGATAATCGTCGCCTTTTCATTATGCTGTCTTAACAATTCCACAGCAGCCCGTACCTTTTCTTCGCTGACATTCTGGGTACGGCTTAATACAATGGTTCCCGCATGCTCAATCTGGTTGATAAAAAACTCGCCAAAGTTTTTGATATACATCTTGCATTTTGCCACATCCACTACCGCCACTGCAGCATTAAGGCATACATCCGCCATTTCTTCGTCTTGATTCAAATCGGCAACTGCTTTAATTACATCTGATAATTTACCAACACCTGAGGGCTCAATCAAAACGCGTTCCGGTGTGTACTTTGCAATTACTTCTTTTAAGGCAGTGCCGAAATCACCTACCAACGAACAACAAATACATCCGGAATTCATTTCACGGATTTCCACGCCGGCTTCTTTTAAGAATCCGCCGTCGATACCGATTTCACCAAACTCGTTTTCAATTAAAACAACTTTCTCATTATGCAAAACATCTTTTAACATCTTCTGTATAAAGGTAGTCTTTCCGGCTCCCAAAAAGCCGGAGATAATATCAATCTTTGTCATTATTTCATCCTTCCTTTTTACTTGATTTATTTCTGCGCAACAATTGCGTAAAAAATCTCACCTTTTTATATTCAAGTTCATACGTTTTAATGCGATATGCTTCTGTATTCTGCCATCATATCCGTACTCGCAACACTGACAGCATCGCTTCCGTTTGTTCCTACAATAATGCCGATTAATTTTCCCTCACAAGAAAAAGTACCGCCACCGGACATACCGTTTAGCACTGTCGCCTCACATATCAGCATGTGATTTTGAAACAATTCAACAAACTGTTCCTTTTCTTTTAAGGTACCTGTTTCAACATTCCCTGCCACCTTCGATACAGAACCAATCAACAAAACTGCATCTTCCGGCTGTAAACTGTTATAATCATCTGTATCTGCGTAGTTTGCCGGTTCAAGTTCATTACTCATGCCTTCAGAAAACGCTTCTGCATCCACACGCACAAAAGCAACATCACTTTCTCTTCCATATGCCAATACGCTTCCGTATGCCAAACTTCCATCATAAAAAAATATCAATGGTGTTGCTGTCTGTTCTACCACATGACTTGCGGTTGCAATATCTATGTAATCTTCCGTAATTGCAATCACCACTCCACTCCCCTGTAAAACTACTTCTTCACCGGTAGAATCTTCTGTTTCCGCTTCTATTCTCACCATGGTACTTTTCAGTTTCTCTAACAGTTCCTGCCGGCTTATTTCACCGTAAACAGTCATAGAAACCGCTTCCTCTACGTCTTGGTCTGCAGATATATCGACTTCCTTTTCCTTCATCTTCTTGTTTATTATGGTAGAAAGAATGGCAATACCGATAAGCAGAAAAAGAACACATAACATGTATATGCCATTCTTCTTTCTGCCTTCCGGCTCCTGTTCAAGAATCACTTTTGTATCATTCTGTTCTGTCTTCTTCATTACAGGCTCCTATTTTAAGAAACCGCTGACAATCTGAGCTTCCGCTTCTGCCTCCGTAAGTCCCAGTGTCATTAATTTAATCAACTGCTCTCCGGCAATTTTACCGATTGCCGCTTCGTGAATTAAGCTGGCATCAATGTGGTTTGCAGTAATTTCGGGAACGGCACGTACACATGCCCTATCCATAATAATTGCATCACATTCTGTATGACCATGACACTTATTGTTACCATTTATCTTGGATAAAAACAACTGATTAGAATCATCCTTGGCAACGGAACGTGAAATTACATTAGCTCCGGAATTCTCCCCATCCAGATTTACCTCAAAATCCGTTTCTGCCGTTTGTTTACCATGGGTCATGATTTTTTCTTTTATGACAAGAGTTGCATCATCACCTAATGTAGCCTTGGTCGTTCTCTTGGTAGAATCCACACCTTTAATCTGTACTGTATCCATTTCAAGATAAGCACCTTCTTTTAAATCAATAATGGTAGTCGGGTTCATAACACGTTCACCGGTTCCTTCACCGCTTCCGTAGTGCTTCTCAATATATTTTACTTTGGAATTTTTCCCTACTACAAAGCTGTGAATGCCGCTGTGCTCCGTTCCTTCTTTGCCACCATTGTGGATACCACAACCTGCAATAATGGTAACGTCGCAATCTTCTCCGATAATAAAATCATTGTATACGGATTCCTTCAATCCCGACTGCGTCAATAAAACGGGAATATGAAGACTCTCTTTCTTGGTTCCCGGCTTAATCAAAATATCAATCCCCGGCTTGTCTTTTTTGGTAATGATGTCTATATTAGCAGTTGTATTACGACCTGCAAGTCCGCCGTTGGCACGAATATTATATGCACCGGTAGGAATTTCATGAAGATCAGCCACCTGCTCTAATAAGTTTTTCTGAATTGCGTCCATTCTATCCTGCTTTCTGCATTTACATGCTGTTATATTTATTTTTCCATCTTGTCCAAAAGTGTTTTACATCCTACCTCGCCGCAAAGAAGTCCGGGCAAAACATCCTCTTTCTTTCCCTGTGCTGTCACTTCGCCGTTTGCCAGCACGATTATCTCATCCGCAATGTTTAAAATACGCTCCTGATGCGAAATGATGATGATGGAGCCACCAAGCTTTTCATGCATATTTTCAAATACCTGAATCAGGTTCTTAAAACTCCAAAGGTCGATACCCGCTTCAGGTTCATCAAATACAGACACTTTCGTACCGCGGGCCATAATCATGGCAATTTCAATTCTCTTTAATTCACCGCCGGAAAGACTTGCATTTACTTCACGGTTAATATACTCCTTAGCACAAAGCCCCACTTCAGATAAATACTTGCAAGCTTCCGCTACGGTAATCTTCTTGCCTGCTGCCAGTGTAATTAAATCTTTTACCGTAATTCCTTTAAAACGTACCGGTTGCTGAAATGCAAAACTGATTCCCATATTAGCACGATCCGTTATGGACACATCCGTAATATCTACACCATCTAAAAGAATCTGTCCCGAAGTCGGCTTAATGATACCGGCAATCAACTTAGCCATGGTAGACTTACCTCCGCCATTAGGACCGGTAATTGCCACAAAACCGTTATCAATTTTTATATTTATATTTTTAATAATTTCCTTTTGTGTACTGTTTTCATCCACACTATAAGATACATTTTTTAATTCAAGCATCCTGTTGCTCCTCTCTTTGTCCTAAAACACCACCTTTTAGTATAACAATCTGTGCTAAAAAGTCAACCTCAATACACAGTCCCGTCACACCTTTGTTCGTAATGTATTAACAATTATTTCACGATTCGTTGGTTTATTTTACTTCACCTATATGATATAATATCTACTGTAAATAATTATTGTTTCAACCATGTATGCAGCATCCGTTCTTACAGTTGAAACAGGAAGGAAGATGGTGCATGGAATCTGTATTACTGAATTTACTCCAACAGGAAAATACAATCATCGATTCAGAAATAAAGGCACTTAAAAGTTGGAATTTATGGCCAACATTTGAATATTATGTACAAGCACTCAAAAAAGAGTGCTTGTACCAAAGCCATATACACGGAATCGGACACATTGAACGTGTACTCTTCTTTGGCGGACTGATTGCAATGCAGAATCAATGCAACAAAAAAGATACTGAATTACTTTTAACCGCATGTTCCTATCATGACATTGGACGCATTGATGACTCTCTGGATGACGACCACGGAAGACGTTCCAGCGAAAAGTTGGCAGACATCATTTCTCTCCCTGCAGAGGATATGGCAATCGTTCAGGCTGCCATCTATGCCCATTCCATTGATGATACCAAAATGCAATCCGTCATCTCTTCCTTTGGCATTGCAGATAACACGAGGGGATTGTTCATCGCTCGCATGCTAAAAGATGCCGATGCCTTAGACCGTGTCCGGGTGCACGATTTGGATCCGAAGTATCTGCGTTTTCCCTGCAGTTGTCAGTATGTTGATTTTGCTTATCAGTTATACAAATGTTATTGATAAAAATACATTTTTTTATTTATCCGTAACAAACTTAGGGGAAATGTATTGTCGGAAAAACAGAATTTAGGGGGATATTATATGCAACGGGATGATAAAATTTTTTTATATGAACAATTTCAACAATATGCGGTACAGGAAGCCATGGCAAATTCCATGGAACAATTCCAGCAGTTAGTTACCAAATATGGTTGTGCAATTAAAGAAGTAAGAACCAAATTTGAAGTTTTAAATGAAGAGCTTTCCATCAAAAGTAAGCGAAATCCGATTCATGCAATTAAATCAAGAATTAAGAATCCAAAAAGTATCATTGATAAATTACAACGCAAAGGTCTTGCTTTCACTTTGGAAAATATGCAGAATGAATTGAATGATGTAGCCGGTGTCAGAGTTATCTGTGATTTCGTGGACGATATCTATGAAATAGCAGATATGCTTCTAAAACAGGACGATATCCGTTTAATCAGCTATAAAGATTATATCCGCGAACCAAAACCCAACGGCTACCGCAGTTACCACATGATTGTGGAAACTCCTGTATTCTTTTCAGAAGGTAAAGAATTCCTCAAGGTGGAAGTTCAGCTTCGAACCATCGCAATGGATTTTTGGGCAAGTCTGGAACATGAACTGAAATACAAAAAAGATTTATCGCAGATTAACAGTGCAAGTATCAGTGCCCAGCTTCTGGAATGCGCTACCACCATTGCTGACATGGATTCTAAAATGCAGGAAATCAAAAACCAGATTTATCCCCGATTTCCGCAGGAGATGCTTCAGAACAATGAAGAGCAGGAAGAAACATTCTATTAATGGCAAAAAGATTTAAGCAAATTAGAAAAGACAGATATTGTGATGATATCTGTCTTTTTGCTAAAAGAGTCAAATTTCTGTTACCTGTAATCCGTGTTTTTCCAACATATACTCTTTTATCGCTTCATAAGTTGCCTTCCTTTCCGCAGAGGTGATATCCAACTCGTCCATATCAAGAGTTACATTCACATGATACTTAGCTTCATGGAGTCTTGGACAAGATAAGTATCCGCTTCTTGCTGTCCCAACGAAATTATACATCTGTTCCAACCATAATTCAAAATAAAAATAGACAGCCACCACTCTGACTGCCTACCCGCTAATGAGATATTTGGATTCGGGCATTACCCCTACCTTTCTACGGCCATCACAAAAAGAAACTCCCACCGAAGTGGGAGCTACCGGTGGATCGCCAAATCCACCA
>CAZYVY010000101.1:0-5575 GCA_964651555.1 uncultured Lachnospiraceae bacterium
ACATACGAAAATGGTATCCCAAAAACCCGTACAGATTATGACTCTAACGGAACAAAAACATACTATTGTGAATATAACGAAGAAGGAAAACAAACACTCCATATTTCCTATGATGAAAACGGCAACGAAACGTATACAGCAGAGTATACCTATGATGCATCTGGTAATTTTGCAACAAAAAAAACTACTAGTGCAAATGGTTCCACCACTGAAATCACATACGAAAACGGTATTATAGCAAAAGAAAAAATTACTTATGCAAATGGTTACACCGATGAAAGCATCTACGAAAATGGCGTACGTACATATCAAGTGGCTACATCTGAAAATGGCAAAAGTGAGATAGAATACTACTCAAATGGTAATGCTAAAACACAAACAGAATATGACACAAACAACAACAAGACTCGTTATATAACATACTATGAAAATGGACAGACAAAATCAGATACAAGTTATGATGCAGAAGGCAACATAACATTCGAGATTTTCTACAACGAAGATGGCAGCGTAATCCAGAACCCAGATTCCCCAGACGAAGGAGATAACTCAGGCGAAGAGGATAACTCAGGCACAGCAGGCGGAAGAGGCGAAATTCCCATAGCTCAATAATCCTAAGCACAATCTAACAACATAAAAACACATAATTAATAAAGGCTATCCATTTGATAGCCTTTTCTTATGCTCACAAACCCAAACGTAAAAACATTGTATAAAAAAAGAAACACGATTGCTCGCATTTCCTCTTAAAAAATTAAAAAAGTAACTGCCGGCGGTGGGACTTGAACCCACACGTGGTTGCCCACAACAGATTTTGAGTCTGCCTCGTCTGCCATTCCGACACACCGGCATAAGTTATCAACCGTTGTTTATACTATCATAAAATGAACATTCTTGCAAGGAAAATTTACTTTTTTCATAAAATAAATGCAAAAAAGTATAACTTAAGTGCGGAATAGGTATTTGTACGAATGAAAAAGTATATATTATTTTTTATAAAATCATTCTTTGAAATAAATCGTCGGTTTTACTTTAAAAAAAAGATGATTTGGTGTATTATAAGTAATAGTGTATCATGTGTGCAATTTGGGAATATTTTATGAGGTAATTGCCATGGAATGCAAAGACATACAGAAAAAAATTCATAGTTTTATTGATGACGAGCTGGATAGTAAGGAAAGTCTTGCTTTTATTGAGCATATTCGAAAATGTCCAAATTGTATGGAAGAACTTTCTATTGAGTTTCTGGTTATAACCGGCTTGCAGAGACTGGATGATGCGGAAGCTTTCGATTTACAGAAGGAATTAGACGAAAAGATTAAGACCAACGAAGAAAATGCTTTATGGCGTAATAAAATGTCCAGAGTGGGTATTTTATTTGTTATTTTTCTTGCTGTAGTTGCAGGGTATTTTGTCTCGACGTTATTTTATTTTTAGAGGAATTTGTTATGAGCGAAAAAATTGTTTTAATAGATGGTCACAGTATATTAAACAGAGCTTTTTATGGGGTGCCTCTGCTTAGTAACAGCAGCGGATTGCACACCAATGCCGTATATGGATTTTTGAATATTATGTTTAAAATCTTAGAGGAAGAAAAACCTCAGTATCTGGCGGTTGCGTTTGATGTGAAGGCAAAAACCTTTCGTCATGATATGTTTGCAGAATATAAAGGTACAAGAAAGCCTATGCCTGCGGAATTACATGAGCAGGTGCCTGTTATCAAAGATGTGTTACAGGCGATGGGGATTCTTATTATGGAGCAACCGGGTTTAGAGGCGGATGATATCCTGGGAACCATGGCAAAACGTGCGCAGGATGCCGGCATGGAAGTGGCTTTGATTTCAGGAGACCGCGATTTGTTGCAGATTGCTGATGAACATATTAAAATCCGCATTCCCAAGACCAAGGGCGGGGGAAAGACAGAAGTGGAAGATTATTATCCTGCAGACGTGGTTGCCAAATATCAGGTTGACCCTAAGCAGTTTATTGAGTTAAAAGCCCTGATGGGCGATACGGCAGACAATATTCCCGGAGTGCCGAAAGTCGGCGAGAAAACTGCTACGGATTTAATTGTAAACTTTGGCAGTGTTGCCGGAGTATATGAGCATCTTGAAGAAGTAGCAAAGCCTGCCATTCGCAAAACGCTGGAAGAAAACAAGGACTTGGCAGAGCTTAGCTTAAAACTGGCCACCATTGAAATCAATGCAGATATTCCTTTTGATATAAAGGATGGTGTGATTGGTGATTTTTATAATCAGGATGCGTATGCTTTGTTCCAGAAGCTGGAATTAAAGTCTTTCCTTAACCGCTTTGGTGCAGGTGTGGTTAAGCAGGAACGTAAAGCGGAAAAAATTGTAGTCAATTCCTTGAAAGAAGCGAAACTGCATTTTGCGAATGCAATGAAGGCAAAGCATGTAGGAATTGCATTATTACCGGCGGAAGAAGGCCGGGAAGTTGAAAATTATGAACAGTTATCTTTATTTGCGACAAAGGAAGAGGATTGTAAACTGATCGGTTTGGCAATGGCTTATGAAGCAGATAAATTTGTCTGGATTACAAAGAATAATGATATTAGTGAAAGCTTTTTGCTAAAAAGTTTACAGGCTCTTACCGAGAACAAGGGTGGTCCTGTGATTTCCGTGTATGACAGCAAGCAGGTATATCCGCTGATGGTGTCGGAAACAATGCGCAGGAAATCGTCCAAAGAAATTTCGGAGAATTTTTTTGATGTTTTAATCGCAGCATATCTGCTAAATCCCTTGAAGAGTGATTATGGGGTGGAAGATATTGCGTCCGAACATTTAGACCGTATGATGCCTGCATTTAAACAGGAGTTTCCCAAGATGACACCGGCACAGGCTTATAATGAGAAGCGGGAAGCTTTGGTGGCATATTATTGTGATATTGCAGGTGTTGCTTATGAGGCATATGCTGTTTTAAAGGAAAAACTCCAGAACACGGAAATGTTTGAATTGTTTATCGGAACAGAAATGCCGTTGTCAGTGATTTTGGGAGAAATGGAAGAAGCGGGAGTTATTGTAAAACCTGATGAACTAAAAGCCTATGGAGATGAGCTGCAAAAGCGGATAGTCGTATTGGAAAACGAAATATATCAGGCGGCAGGACAGGCATTTAATTTAAATTCACCCAGACAACTTGGTGAGATTTTATTTGATAAGTTGGGACTGCCCGGAGGTAAAAAAACAAAAACCGGCTATTCCACAGCGGCAGATGTTTTAGAGGGGCTGGCAAAGGAACACAAGATTGTGGCGGATGTACTGGAATACAGAGCTCTTACCAAGTTGAAAACAACCTATGCCGACGGACTTTTTAATGAAATCGCGGAAGATGGAAAAATACACACGACATTCCACCAGACCATTACAGCAACAGGGCGCATTAGTTCCACGGAACCTAATCTGCAGAATATTCCTATCCGTACAGAGATGGGACGTTTGATTCGTAAGGTATTTATTCCTAAGAGCGGCTGCATTTTTATGGATGCAGATTATTCTCAGATTGAACTTCGTATTCTTGCCCATATGTCGGAAGATGAGCAGTTGATCGAAGCATATCGCTCTGCGGAAGATATTCACAGAATTACGGCATCCAAAGTGTTTCATGTGCCTTTTGAAGAGGTAACTTCCTTACAGAGAAGAAATGCCAAGGCGGTAAACTTCGGTATTGTATATGGTATCAGTTCCTTTGGTTTGAGTCAGGATTTGAGTATCAGTCCCAAGGAAGCCAAGGTTTATATTGATGAGTATTTTAATACTTATCCCGGAATTAAGACATTTTTGGATAAGGCGGTGGCAGATGCCAAGAAGTTGGGCTATTCAACCACTATGTTTGGCAGAAGAAGACCGATTCCTGAGCTTTCTTCATCGAATTTTATGCAGAGAAGTTTTGGCGAGCGTGTGGACATGAATGCGCCTATTCAGGGAACGGCGGCAGATATTATGAAGATTGCCATGATTCGTGTCAGAGACCGTTTGGCTGAAGAGAACTGTAAGTCGAGAGTACTTTTACAGGTACACGATGAACTGCTTCTTGAAGTAGAGAAAGAGGAAGTATCCAAGGTGGAAAATATTCTTCGCACGGAAATGGAGAATGCAGCAAGTCTTGCGGTGTCCTTGGATGTGGATTTGCATACGGGAGATAACTGGTATGAAACAAAGTAACACCTTACGGGTGATTGGAATTACCGGTGGTGTGGGTGCCGGAAAGTCGGTAGTTTTAAATCATTTAAAAGAAAAATATCCCTGCGAGATTTTGGTGGCGGATGATATCGGCAATGAGGTAAAAATACCCGGTGGCAGATGTTATGAGGCTTTTATCAGGTTGGTAGGTGATGATATTGTCTTGGAGGGCGGCACCATTGACAGGGCGAAGGCGGCAGAGAAGATTTTTGCGGATGATGCGTTGCTTGATGAAGTAAATGCCTTGATTCATCCTGCAGTAAAAGATGAGGTGCGCGATCGTATTGCCAAGGCAAGAGAAGAAGGGGCGGTTGACTTTGTATTTATCGAAGCTGCACTTCTGATTGAAGCAGGATATTTGCCGGAGCTGGACGAACTTTGGTATGTGTGCGCCGGTGAAAACTTACGTGCGAAGCGTTTGAAGCAAGCAAGAGGGTATTCTGAGGAGCGCATCCGGGGCATTATGGAGCAGCAGCTTACGGAGGAGGAATTCCGTAAATATGCTGACCGTGTGATTGTAAATGATGGAACCATTGAAGAATTAAAAGAGCAAATAGATAAAATAATGGGGGACTATATATGGCAGGAGTAAAATATCCCGCATCTCTGGTATTCGGTCTGGATATCGGAACCAGAAGTATTGTAGGAACAGTTGGATATAAGGACGGAGATTGCTTTTATGTGGTTGCACAGGCGGTTAAAGAACATGAAACCCGTGCAATGATTGACGGTCAGATTCATGACATTGCTAAGGTTGCCGGAACCATTAAAGAAGTAAAAGCTATTTTAGAGCAGAAAACCAAGCGCAAGCTAAAAGAAGTATGTATTGCTGCGGCTGGTCGTGTTCTGCGCACGGAATATGCTTATGTTGAAAAGGATTTTGAAGTAGAAACGGTTATCACTGACGAGCATATCTATGATTTGGACGGGGCCGGTGTAGAGAAGGCATATGCGGCTTTTAACAAGAATTTAGGTCCGGATGAGAAGTTTTATTGTGTTGGTCATAGCGTAATCCGTTATTATATGAACGGCAATGTGATGACTAACCTTGAAAATCATAAGGCAAAACAGATTGGTATGGATTTGATTGCAACTTTCTTACCCAGCGATGTGGTGGATGGTTTGTATACTGCTGTAGAAATGGCAGATTTAACTGTGGCAAACCTGACTTTGGAGCCTATTGCGGCTATGGAGGTGGCTATTCCTGAGAAATTCCGTATGTTAAATATAGCCTTGGTAGACGTGGGCGCAGGTACTTCCGATATCTGTATCACCAAGGACGGAAGCATTGCGGCTTATGGCATGATTCCTACGGCGGGCGACTGTTTGACCGAGATGATTGCACAGCATTGTCTTGTTGATTTCAATGTAGCGGA
>CAZYVY010000102.1:0-5503 GCA_964651555.1 uncultured Lachnospiraceae bacterium
CACCTACCCAAACCACATATACAGGTAAACCTATCGAAGCAACCTGTACAGGTGTGAGTGATGATTTTGCTCCTACCATTACATATTCAGGAAATAAACTTGTAGATGGCAAACCAGTATATCCGGGCACATATACAGCTACGCTTACTTACGGAGATAAGAAAGTAAGCTTACAATATACCATCACCGAAGCTGCCGCTCCCGCAAAACCTTATAAAATCACTAATGTCGTTAAAGGTGTTCATGTATATTGGACCGCTGTAGATGGCGTTTCGAAGTATGGTCTTTGGAGAAGTGAAACAGGAATCAATGGAACATATAAGTGGATTGCAAATCCTACTGTTGCACATTTTACTGATGAAGCAGTAGAGAGCGGAAAGACTTACTATTACAAAGTAACCACTTTAGATACCGTTAACAATGTGCATTCTGCAAAGTCAGCCGCAATCGGTATTACTTACGTGGCAACGCCGGATATTACTTCAAGAGTAAATCAGGCTGCAGGTGTAAAACTGGGGTGGAATAAAATTGCCGGAGCCACCGGCTATGCAATCTATCGTAAACCTTATTCCGGTAACTCTGCATGGGAAAGAGTGGCAACAATCAGCGGAAACAGTACTTTTACGTGGACGGATACAAGTGTTAAAGCAAATAACGGAGCAATATACAAATATACCATCCGTGCGTTGGCAGGAAGCGACAGTAAGACCTTATCCGGCTGTCGTGGAGCCGGACGTACCATGGTTCGTTTGACCAGTCGTACCTTAAGCAGTGCAACCAAAGCATCTGCTACAAGCATTAAGTGTACCTGGTTAACCACCACACAAGCGACCGGTTACGAGGTACGTTTTATGGTTGGAAATACAGTTTATAAAACATATACCATTGGTAACTACAAAACCGGTACTAAGACGTTTACAGGCTTAGAAGCCGGACAGACCTACAAGATTCAGGTACGTACTTATAAGAAAGTAGAAGGAGTGGGAACCTTTTACTCAGCATGGAGTACTGCCAAGACGGTGAGTTTGTAGGATGTTAAGAAGTTTTTAGTACAATAAAAGAATTGCTGTAGGTGTTGACTTACAGCAATTGTTTTACAGAAATATTGCAAATTTGGATAAGGAAAATTGCAATAAAATGTAAATATAAAAGGGAGGGATGTATACGTGAAAATAAAGATTAGCGGTATAATTTTATCAATGGCATTAGTGCTTGCTATAACTTTGGGTTTCGTACCGGGGCTAGAGACTGCAAAAGTAGTGCATGCGTCTGATAATTCCGGTGTATGTAGCCAGTGTGGAAATATTGCGTGGGAGTTAGATGGAACTACTCTTACAATATCAAAGGCTGAAGGTGCAAGCAGTGGAGAAATGTGTTTAGCTTGTGATTTAAATTGTTGGAATTCATATGTTTCAATAATAGAAAATATTGTTATTGAAGAAGGAGTAACACAGATTGCATCTTTTGCTTTTTTTGAATGTAGCAATTTGGAATGCATTTCAATTTCAGAAAGTGTAACAACAATAGATGCGGGTGCATTTAGTGGTTGTAGTAGTTTGACAGAAATTATAATTCCTAGTAGTGTAACAAGCATAGATATGCAAGCATTTGAAAATTGTAGCAGTTTAGAAAGCGTTATAATACCAAGCGGAGTAACAAGTATTGAAAATGGTACATTTCGCGGTTGTAGCAAATTGATAGAAGTTATAATTCCCGATAGCGTAAGTCATATAGGTGACGGGGCTTTTTTAGAGTGTAGCAGTCTCGCAGAAATTGTAATTCCTAGTACTGTAACAAGTATAGGGCAACAAGCATTTCAAGATTGTACAAGTTTAACAAAAATTATTATTCCTGCTGGAGTAAAAAGTATAGAATATTGTGCATTTTACGGTTGTGAAAGTTTGGCAAGTATTACATTTCCGGAAGGTTTAACAAGTATAGGAGAGAATGCGTTTTATGGTTGTAGTGGACTGACAAATTTAACAATTCCCAATAGTGTAGTAAATTTGGAGAGACAGGCATTTGTTTGTGAAAATTTAACAACGGTTACAATTCCTTGTACATTAAAGGATCAGATAACAGAAAACAATATATCATTTGGTTGGCCTAATCATACAATCATTTGGAACCATTTATCACCCACCTATACTACGGATGATATAGCGGACACTCTTTCGTTATCATGTGCTTCTTGTGGAAATACTTATAAAACAACATTAAAAGCACCAGAACAAACAATATATACAGGTAATCCTGTTGAGGCGACGTGTATTGGAATAAGTGAGTATTTTGCACCTACTATTACATATTCAGGTATTAATCTTGTAGATGGCAAACCGGTACATCCGGGTACTTATACAGCTACACTTAGTTATGGAGAATATGAGGTAAGTGTGGAATATACCATTACAGCTTCTTCGGGTGTATGTAGTGATTGTGGAAATATTGCATGGGATTTGAACGGAACGATGCTTACTGTTTCAAAAGCAACCGGGGTAACGAGCGGAGATATGTGTGACAGTTGTAAGGAACAATGGAGTGATTTAAACTACACGGAAGTTATTGTTAGTTCCGGTGTGAAGAGTATTAGCGATGCCGCGTTCAATGGTTGCCAGAGTTTGAAAAGCGTAGTGATTTCAGATGGTATAACCAATATAGGAGTCGGGGCATTTGCATATTGTGAAAATTTATCATCAGCTAAAATGCCTTGCAGATTAAAAGAACAAATAATCAGCAATAAAGTTTTTTTGGAAGCTAATCCAACCATAAACTATATTCATGATACAACCACTTGTATAGCAGATGATACAAAGAATACTTTAACACTTACTTGTACATGCAGCGAAAATGCCTATGTGGCGACTTTAGAAGCACCAACTAATAGAATGTATACAGGCAAGCCAATTGTTGCGACATGTATCGGTACAAGCGCTGACTTTGCGCCTATAATTACATATTCAGGAAATAAGCTTGTAGATGGAAAACCGGTATATCCGGGCACATATACAGCTACGCTTACTTACGGAGATAAGAAAGTAAGCTTACAATATACCATCACCGAAGCTGCCGCTCCCGCAAAACCTTATAAAATCACTAATGTCGTTAAAGGTGTTCATGTATATTGGACCGCTGTAGATGGCGTTTCGAAGTATGGTCTTTGGAGAAGTGAAACAGGAATCAATGGAACATATAAGTGGATTGCAAATCCTACTGTTGCACATTTTACTGATGAAGCAGTAGAGAGCGGAAAGACTTACTATTACAAAGTAACCACTTTAGATACCGTTAACAATGTGCATTCTGCAAAGTCAGCCGCAATCGGTATTACTTACGTGGCAACGCCGGATATTACTTCAAGAGTAAATCAGGCTGCAGGTGTAAAACTGGGGTGGAATAAAATTGCCGGAGCCACCGGCTATGCAATCTATCGTAAACCTTATTCCGGTAACTCTGCATGGGAAAGAGTGGCAACAATCAGCGGAAACAGTACTTTTACGTGGACGGATACAAGTGTTAAAGCAAATAACGGAGCAATATACAAATATACCATCCGTGCGTTGGCAGGAAGCGACAGTAAGACCTTATCCGGCTGTCGTGGAGCCGGACGTACCATGGTTCGTTTGACCAGTCGTACCTTAAGCAGTGCAACCAAAGCATCTGCTACAAGCATTAAGTGCAATTGGAATACAACCGCACAGGCTACCGGTTACGAGATACGTTTTATGGTAGGTAATACGGTATACAAGACCTATACGGTTAGCAGTTACAAAACCGGTACCAAAACTTTTACAGGTCTGAAAGCCGGACAGACCTACAAGATTCAGGTACGTACTTATAAGAAAGTAGATGGTGTGGGAACCTTCTATTCTGCATGGAGCGCGGCAAAGACGGTGAGTTTGTAGGATGTTGAGATAATATTAGATACATGAGAAAATTGCTGTAGGTACAAGCTTACAGCAATTTTTTTCTTTATTTTTTATAAAAGTCTAGCCATAATGAATAATTCGATGTAATATTTAACTTGTAAAAATGAAAAGTAAATATTTTACAAGTTAAATTGGAAGGAGCATATAAATGAAGGTAAAAACAGGCGGCATAATTTTAACATTGGCATTAATATTTGTCATAACCTTAGGTCTCATACCGGGGATGGAGACAGCAATGACAGTGCATGCGGCAGATGATTCGGGAGTATGCAGTTATTGTGGCAACATTGCCTGGGAGTTAGAAGGGACAGTATTCACTATCTCTAAGGTTGATGGCGCAGAATGTGGGGAAATATGTGATAAATGCCATTGGGCATGGTCAGACTTAGATATTACAGAGCTGGTTATTGAGGATGGAATAACGAGTATAGGAGAAGGTTCTTTTGAGAGTTGGCGCGATTTGGTAAGTGTTACAATTCCTGACAGTGTGTGGCAGATAAAGGGATCTGCATTTAAATACTGTGTAAAGCTTACAAGTATTGCAATTCCGGATAGTGTCACAAGTATAGGAGAAAGTGCATTCTACGATTGCGGTCTGACTGAAATTACTTTACCTTCCGGAGTCACAAGTATAGCAGAAAGTACATTTTATTTTTGTGATAGTTTGACTGAAATTACCATTCCGGACAGCGTGACAAGTATAGGAGCAAATGCATTTTATTATTGTTCGAATCTGACCGGTCTTACCATACCTGCTAACGTAACCAGTATAGGAGAACGTGCCTTTGCATATTGTGAAAAGGTTAACGGTATTACCATTCCTGCCGGGGTAACAAGTATAGAAAGAGGAGTATTTGAGGGCTGTAGTAGTCTGACTGAAATTACCATACCAGACGGAGTCACAAGTATAGGAGTAAATGCATTTTATGAATGTACAAGTCTGGTTAAAATTACCATTCCTGATAGTGTTACCAGTATTGGAAATGGTGCATTTTATAAATGTAGTAGTTTGACTGAAATTACCATACCTGTAGGAGTCACAAGTATAGGAGACGCGGCATTTTATAAATGTAGTAATCTGACCGATGTTACCATACCCGACGGAGTGACCGGTATAGGAGCTGAAGCATTTGATAGATGTAGTAGTCTGACCGAAATTACTATTCCCGGTAGTGTTACCAGTATTGGAAATGGTGCATTTTATCAATGTAGTAGTTTGACCGATGTTACCATATCTGACGGAGTGACAAGTATAGGAAATAGTGCTTTTTTGTTTTGTAGTAATCTGACCGGTATTACGATTCCGGATAGCGTTACCGATATTGGGGGAGCTGCATTTCAGGGAATTTCATTAGAAAGCGTTATTCTCCCTTGCAGATTAAAGGACCAGATTGATTGTACAAGCATATTCGGAGGTAATCCGACTTATACTTACACACACTCTGTAACCACCTGTACGGCAAATGATACAACAGATACCATAACCGGCATATGTGCATGCGGTGAAAAGACCTACACTGCCACCTTAACAGCACCTGCGAAAACGGCTTATACAGGTAAGGCAATAGAAGTAACCT
>CAZYVY010000103.1:0-5377 GCA_964651555.1 uncultured Lachnospiraceae bacterium
GAAAAAGAACAAATTCGGATGAATAAATTATTAAAGAAGGCTATGAGGTTAGATTAAATCAATGAAACAGTTATCATTTCAGTTAAACAACGGAACGACAATTCCTGCAATGGGATTAGGTGCAAGCATTATTCCTAAGGGTGATGGGAAAATCAGAGGGAATGAAATTGCCACAAAGCAGTGGAATATGTACAAGCACTGTGCTAATACCTATACAAACTTGTTGTATGATATTTCACCCAGCTATGGTTTATGTGAATATGTACTGGGTAATGTGATTGAAAATGCTGCGGATCGTAGCAACATGTATATTGCATTAAAAATTTCTAACCATGAACAGAGAAGTGGTGATGTAAAAAAAGCATTTGAAGAACATTTAAAGATGCTGCATGTAGATAATGTTGATTTACTTATGTTGCATTGGCCTCATCCCGGCACATACGTGGATTCCTATTTAGCTTTGGAGGAAATATATGCCTCCGGAAAGGCAAAAGCAATCGGTGTAAGTAATTTCCATGAGCATCATCTGGAAACATTGATGGAGAAGGCAACAATTGTTCCTGCAGTAAACCAAATCGAAGTACAACCCTTGTTTACGCAGGCACCATTGCGCGCGTATTGCGAAAAAATGGGCATAAAAGTAATTGCATACAGCCCTTTGGGCAGGATGCATGATGTATTGATGAAGAGTAAAACTTTACGAGAAATTGCAGCAAAACACCAAAAGACTGTGCCGCAGATTATCTTAAGATGGGATATCGACAGCGGAATGGTAACAATTCCAAGAACGCTTAGCCCCCAACATTTTAAAGAAATAATGGACGTGTTGGATTTTGAGTTGTCTGCGGATGAAATTAAAGCAATCGATGGTGTGAATGAAAATATCAGACTGAGATTTAATCCTGACACGGTAGATTACAGTTTAGTTTAAGGAAAGGACTGATAAACAGATGAAAATAAATCCTGCTTATTATGCAAAAAGTAAAGTGTTAACGAAACAATTGGTTACAAAATATGAAAGACAGATTATGAATCCGGAAAAGTTCTTTGCTTATGACCATACCAGTTTGGAATTAGATGAGGCAAGTCTGCTTACGTTAAACGGACAGCTGATTTTAAATGACGGGTTAAAAGAAGACGGAAAAAGAAGTACTATTCTCCGATTGGACCGTAGTGCACAAATGATTGTAACGAACGGCAAATTTAACGTTTTTTATGGCGGAGATATTGTTGTATTTACCGATGGTGTGTTAACCGTTGGTAATTCCTTTATTAACAACAACTGTCGAATTCGTTGTGGTAAAAAAATTACCATAGGTGATGATTGTGTAATATCTCATAATGTTACTATTTTAGATTCGGATTTTCATGTGCTGGTTAAGGATGGTGAGGATCAGCCCCGTCATGGTACGGGAATTGAAATCGGCAATCATGTATGGATTGGAACAAATGTTACAATTCTTAAAAATGTCCATATTGGAGATGGCGCAGTGATTGCCGCCGGCTCTTTGGTCACAAAAGATGTACCCGCACATGCATTGGTAGCAGGTTCTCCTGCCGTTGTCATTGATGAGAATGTAGAGTGGAAGAAATAATTGGTATTGATAATATTTACTAATGTATGAGGAGAAAAGAAATGGATTTATGGATTAGTCCGGAATTATGCAGTGGATGTGCAGCTTGTGCCAATATATGTCCCCGCGATGCAATTACATTAAAATACGATGAAAAGGGATATGAAGTACCGTCTGTTAATCATACAAGTTGTGTGGATTGCGGACTTTGTAAAAAGGTGTGCCCTGTGTTGAAATGCGTGGAGGGACAGGCATTATCGACTGAACCCAAGGCTGAGGAACCTGATATTTATGCGGCGTGGTCAAAAACATATAATACCAGATATAACAGCACTTCCGGTGGAGTTTTCTCAGAACTGGCACAAATGGTTATTGAGGAAGGTGGCTATATTTGCGGTGCAGTTTATGATGAAAATCAGATGGTTCACCACGTTGTTGCCAATTCGTTGGAAGACCTGGAAAAAATACGTCAGTCAAAGTATACCCAAAGCTCTATAGATTATGTTTTTCGTGAAATAAGTAAGCTGTTAAAGGCAGAAAAAAAAGTACTGTTTTGTGGTGCACCCTGTCAGGTGGCCGGATTATACGAATACCTTGGCGGAGATAATGAGCATTTAATTACGGCAGACTTTATTTGCCGCGGAGTTAATTCTCCCATGGCATATAGAGCATGGCTTGACGATTTAGAAGAAGAATATGGTGCCAAAGCAGAAAAAGTATGGTTTAAAAATAAAGAACTCGGATGGAATAAGTTTTCTACCCGTGTTGATTTTGCAAATGGCAGAGTGTACAGAAAGTCACGTTATGAAGATTTATTTATGCGTGCATATCTGGAAAAGAATCTTTTTATCAGACCCTCTTGTACCAGCTGCCGGTTTAAAGGAATGCCCCGTCCCGGAGATGTTACTTTAGCTGATTTCTGGAAGATTGATAAAGCATTGGATGCAGATTTGGGAACAAGCATGGTTATCCTTAATAGTGAGAAGGGACAGATGTTGTTTGAAAAAACCCGTCCCAGACTCTCATCATATAAGCGTACTTATGATGAGGCATTAAAAGGAAACACCTGTCTTGTGAATAGTGTCAAAATCGGAAAAGACAGCGAAAAGTTCTTTCAGTTATTAAATGAAGGCAAAAGATATTCGGATGCTTTCCGCCTTGCAACCGGAGATACACCTTTGGTAAGTGTGGCTGTGGTTGTTGAAAGAAATAACAGCCACTTGGAAGAGGCAATTGCAACTATTTGCGAGCAGGAATATGCGAAACTTGAAATTCTTTTGGTTTGTGCAAGCGAAAATGAAGCATTACAGGGAAGATTGAAGGAAATTGCAACAACAGATAAAAGAATTTGTCTGTTGGACACGGTTATAGATGCAGCCGGTGGTTATAATTGTATTTTACAGTGTGCAAAAGGTGAGTTTATTCATTTCTGCAATGGACAGGAACTGTTGTATCCTGATTTTTATTCCGGTTTAATTCAGCAGATGCTGGAACAGCGCGCAGATGCTATTGCGTTCGGCTGGGATGACTATAAAAACGTTGGTGTGTGCAGAAACGCTTTCTGCGGAACAGGGAACAGAAGGGCATTACTGGAGCTGATAACCGTACCGACCAATCGCACAAGTGGATATTCCGGTTATGGTTCGGCTCTGTGGAATAAAATTTTCCGCAGGGATATAATAATGAATGAAGAAAGTCAGATTCTTTTCTCTTCTTATGGGTATGGACTGACGAATCTTTTCTGGATGTTACAGATAACATTTGCATGTAATAAAGTTGTATTTGACTCAGCATCCATGCTTCGTCGGTTTGGTGGTGATGCCGAAGCTAAGCTGCAACCCACAATGGCCTTGACAGAGTTTTTTGAAGAGGAAAGCAATGTGCTTAACATGATGGCCGGATTAGAAGAATGCGCATATGAAGAAGTGCGAAGAATATGTTATGATTATGAAATTGGTTTGTTGGCTTCTAATCAGGCAAAAGATCTTCCGCAGATGTCTGAACGGATAACGGAACATCTTGTTGAATATTATGGTATGGTTTTGAATGAATACGATGTTGTAGATTGTATGATTCGAACTACCAGAAGCAAGAAAGACCATATTTTCTTAAAAAAGAAAATCAGTGGTTTGGAAAAAGACAGAACGTTTCTCAAAAATAAGTCTGCCAATTTGGAGAAAGACCGTACATGGTTTAAGAAAAAAGTTGCAAATCTTGAAGGGAAAAATAAGGAGTTGCAAAAAGAATTAAATGAATATAAGAACAGTCGGATTCTGCGCTTGGCCATGAAGATTCATAGACTCGGGGGAAAAATTAAGCGGTTTATGATGCGCGGGTAAAGATATGATGAATTGTTTTGTCAGGCGTGTTTCTTGACGTTCAAATTCGACCGGAGTATATGAATTCCGACACAAAATGATTATTCTAAAAAAATCGTCCCATAAGTGGATTCCTAAAAAGAAATCTTCTTACGGGGCGATTTATTTTTATAAGTTTCCTGCCGGTATATATTTTTGTTCTTGCTCAATCACTTCATTTTCTATGAACAAGCGATTATCTTCTCTTGCCGGTAAAAATTCGGGAAATCTTAAGACCTGCACGTGCCGGGCGACTGCTCCGGAATTCATTTAATGCAGCATCCAAATTTTCCGCTTTGGTTTCCAAAGAAGCATTCTTATTTTTTAACCATATACGGTCTTTTTCCAATTCTTTTACCTTGGATTCTAAGCGGCTGGTTTTATTCTGTAGCCAAGCTATATCTTTTTCTTGTTTTTGGATTTTATCTTCCAATCGTGAAACTTTGGTTTTTAACCATACACGGTCTTTCTTGCTTCTGGTAGTTTGAATCATACAATCTACAACATCGTATTCTTTCAAAACCATACCATAATATTCAACAAGATGTTCCGTTATCCGTTCAGACATCTGCGGAAGATCTTTTGCCTGATTAGAAGCCAACAAACCAATTTCATAATCATAACATATTCTTCGCACTTCTTCATATGCGAAGCCTTCCACACCGGTCATCATCTGAAGAACATCATTTTCCTCTTCAAAGAACTCTGTCAACGCCATAGTTGAGAACAATCCGGGTTCCGCCTCTCCGCCGGACCTTCTCATAAGAGACGCAGAATCAAATACTGCTTTACGACATATAAAAGCAACTTTTAATAACCAAAATAGGTTGGTCAATCCATATCCGTAAGCAGAAAAAAGAATCTGACTTTCTTCTGTAATAATCAAATCTCTACGGAAAATCTTATTCCACAAAGCCGAACCATAACCGGAATATCCCGACGAAACATTTGCCGGCATTGTAATTAATTCAAACAAAGCCTGATGATTTCCGGTACCGCTAAATGCGTTTCTGCACACACCGACTTCTTGATGAGCATCCCAACCAAAAGCAATAATCTCTGCACGCATCGTTAACATCTGCTCAATTGCCGTAGTATAAAAATCAGGATATAACAATTCCTGTCCGGTACAGAAATGAATAAACTCACCCTTTGATGCTTGCACGGCAACATTATGCGCACATGCAACATTCAGTGCCGGCTCTAATAAGGTAATCTTTTCACTTGTTTCCGCAATATCTTTTACTCTCTGTTGCAACGCTTTATTATCACCAACACAAACCAAAAGAATTTCAAGTTTCGCATATTCCTGCTCGCAAATAGTTGCAATTGCCTCTTCCAAGTGGCTGTTATTTCTTTCAACAACCACAGCCACACTTACCAAAGGTGTGCATAAATCCATTTCTTTTCTCCTCATACATTAGTAAATATTATCAATACCAATTA
>CAZYVY010000104.1:0-4974 GCA_964651555.1 uncultured Lachnospiraceae bacterium
TATCAGAAAGCTCTTTGGCTGCGTTTAAACCTTCTGTCTGTAATCGTTTGGACCGAAATACCAGTGGTATTTTGTTATGTGGCAAGTCCTTGTTGGGTAGCCGTGAATTAAACCGCTTGATAAAGGAACGTGAAGTTCGCAAGTTTTATCAATTGTTTGCCAAAGGTAATCTTGAAAAAGAAGAAGTACTGGAAGGATACCTTACTAAAGATGAAAAGCATAACAAAGTAACCCTTCAGAAACAAGAAACAGCAGGAAGTACTTATATTAAGACAAGCTATAAGCCGCTTTCTCATGGCAATTTTCAAAATAAGAAGATAACTTTTCTTGAAGTAGAACTTTTTACAGGCAAAACACACCAGATTCGTGCGCATCTGGCAAGTATAGGGCATCCTTTGGTTGGGGATTACAAATATGGCGATGCTGGATTTAATGCTTATTTTAAAGAAAAATATGGTGTGAAGTCTCAATTACTTCATGCTGTGCGTATGGAATTTCCCGAAAAGTGTGAAGTTTTACCGAAGTTAAGTGGAATGGTGTTAAAGTCTCCACTACCAGTAGAGTTTGAACGAATTTTGAAGGGTGAATAATTTTTAAATTGAAAGGAACAACTAAAAATGGATAATAAAAAGGCAGAACAGGAAAGAAAAGAATTAAACAAAAAATTATTGAAGAATACCTTTAATAGTGAACTGAGAGAAAAGAAAAAAAGTTCACCTGCTATAATTGACTTCATTTTTCTTTTTATTGCATTAGGTTTAGCTGATTTAATAGTAAGTAGCTTTAAGATAGATTTTTGGCTTATAGAAATAACTCTTGCAACTGTATTTGCAATGATTTTGTTTTTTGTAAGGGATAAGGTTGTGGCAAAATTCAAAAAATAATATAGGCTTGTAATATATTTCCACTTGGAGGTCAAAGATGAGAAAACGAATTAACTACTCGGTGCAGTTATAAAACTGACAGCAGATTGTATCGAGGTTAATTTAAAGTAAAAAATTATGTTGTCAGGAACTGCACCGTTCATTTCATTACCATAAATTTCACAATGAAAGGAAGCAGTTAATATGAACAAAACAGAATTAAAATTATTATGGCAAAAAGAAGAGGATACGGCGCACATTCATGGCTGGGATTTCTCCCATATTGAGGGCAGATATGATGATGAATTTGATTTGCCTTGGGATTATGAGCAAGTCATTAGACAGCATTTAAAGAATGATTCGTACATATTGGATTATGATACCGGCGGTGGTGAATTTTTATTATCCTTAAATCACCCTTATGACAAAACCGCTGCAACAGAAGGCTATGCGCCTAATATAAAGTTATGTGAGGACACTCTGTTACCTTTAGGCATACATTTTAAAGAATGTGATAATCCATCGAATATCCCCTTTGAAGATGAGACTTTTGATATCATCATTAATCGTCACGGTGATTATAATGCAAATGAGTTATTTCGTTTACTTAAGAAAGATGGCCTATTTATTACACAGCAGGTCGGCGGCGATAATGACAGAGAATTGGTGGAAATGGTTCTGCCCGGAACCGACAAACCTTTTCCACATCATAATTTAAAAGAACAGTGTTTATTATTTGAAAATGCAGGATTCGAGATTTTAGATGCACAGGAAAGTTTCAGACCAATCAACTTTTATGATGTTGGTGCTTTTGTGTGGTTTGCTCGTATTATTGAATGGGAATTTCCGGATTTTTCTGTTGATAAATGTTTTGAACAGTTATTAAAGATGCAACGGGAAATTGAGGAAGAGGGTAAAGTATCCGGAACAAGTCATAGGTTTTTAATTGTGGCGAGGAAGTAGAAAAATAAAAGATGTGTGGCGGAATATATTTCTGCCACACATTATGAGAGGAAAGAGCATGAACATTACAATAAGATTGGAAGAAGAGAATGATTATAAACGTGTCGAAGAAATAACAAGAGCTGCTTTTTCTTATCCGGATAGAATTGTGCGCGGGCAAATTGGTTGCCCTTATGAACATTGGATGGTTCACGAATTACGATACAGAGATGGCATACCTAAATTGAGTTTGGTTGCAACTGTTGATAATAATATTGTAGGACATATTATTTGCAGTAATGCCGAAGTAAAAACTGACAACACTATAATTCCCGTATTGAATTTTGGACCTATAAGCGTTTTACCTGAATATCAAAGAAAAGGAGTAGGTAAGGCACTTATAACTGACATGATTAGCAGGGCGAAAAAATTAGGCTTTGGTGCTATTTTATTTTTTGGACGTCCTGAATATTACCCGCAATTTGGATTTAAAGAAGCATCCGCATTTGGGGTTACTGATTCGGAAGGTTATAATTACCCTGCTTTTATGGGAATGGAGTTGATTCCCGGTTATTTATCTGCTGCAAAAGGAGGTAGGTTCTTTGAATCAGATATTTATAATGATGAACTTAACAAAGATAGCGTAAAAGAGTTTGATAGAGAATTTATTAGTTAATACTGTAACAAAATATAACGGAGTACAACAATGGCAACCTGGAATTCCAGAGGTCTTAGAGGTTCAACCTTAGAAGACATGATTAACCGTACAATTGAAAAATATCAGGAAAACAATCTGGCACTGATTCAGAAGATTCCAACCCCTATCACGCCTATTAAGATTGATCCTGAGCACAGGCACATTACATTGGCCTATTTTGACCAGAAAAGTACCGTAGACTATATTGGTGTGGTGCAGGGAATCCCGGTGTGCTTTGATGCCAAGGAATGCGCTACAGACACATATGCGCTTCAGAATATCCATGAACATCAGGTTACCTTCATGGAAAACTTTGAAAAGCAAGAAGGAATCGCTTTCATCATTATATATTTTACAGGAAGAGAAATGTTTTACTATTTGTCTTTCCGTGAATTGAAGAAATTTTGGGACAGAGCACAGAACGGTGGACGTAAAAGTTTTCGTTTTGATGAACTGGATGAGAGTTATATTTTACCTAAGAAACACGGTGTTTTAGTGCCTTTTCTTGAGATGATGCAGAAAGATTTAAACGAGAGAGAAGAATAAAAAATCTTCCTTCAAAAATTAGTTTACAAAACTGTTGACATTCAAGATTCTTTCAAGTATACTACCAATAGTTTATTTTGCTACCAAGGTAGTATGGTAGCACGTTACAACGCTAAAGTGTGCAATTACAAATAACATTTATAAACATAAACAGGAGTAACCCAATGCAGACACAGTTATTACATACCCCTGAAGGCGTACGCGACATTTACGGTCAGGAATATGCCCGTAAGCTATCCGTACAGTCTTTAATTCATGAGACAATCAGCAAATATGGTTATCAGGATATACAGACACCGACCTTTGAGTTTTTCGATGTGTTTTCCAAGGAAATCGGTACTACACCCTCCAAGGAACTTTACAAATTTTTTGACAAAGAAGGCAACACACTGGTACTTAGACCGGACTTCACACCGTCCATGGCGCGTTGTGCAGCCAAGTATTTCATGGCAGATTCTGTGCCTATCCGTTTCTGTTATCAGGGCAACACTTTTACCAACACCTCTAATTTACAGGGTAAGTTAAAAGAAGTAACCCAGATGGGAGCGGAGTTGATTGGTGACGGCAGTGCCAAAGCAGATGCAGAGATGTTAAGCCTTGTAATTGAAGCATTGAAGAATGCCGGCTTACAGCAATTCCAGATTAGTGTTGGTCAGGTAGAATATTTCAAAGGAATCTGTGCAGATGCAGGACTTGATGAAGAGACAGAGCTTACTTTACGTGAGTATATTTCCAACAAGAATCTTTTCGCAGCAGAAGCCCTTTTGATTGAAAAAGGAATCGCTGAAAAGCACCGCAATGTTTTACTTCGCATTGCAGAGATGTTCGGCGGCATTGATTTCCTTGCAGAAGCAAAGGAACTTGCTGAAAATGAACGTTCCAAAGCAGCGATTACGCGTCTGGAAGAAATGTTTGAGGTGTTAAAACTTTACGGTCTTGAGAGTTATGTTTCTTTTGACCTTGGTATGTTAAGCAAGTATAATTACTATACAGGAATTATTTTCAAAGCTTACACTTATGGCGTAGGTGATGCGGTTGTAAAAGGCGGCCGTTACGATAACTTGCTTGCAAGATTTGGTAAAGAAGCACCCGCAATTGGCTTTGTAGCCGTGATAGATGACCTTATGGAGGCATTAAGCCGCCAGGAAATCAAGGTTCCGATAAAAGACGCCATCAAGCAGTTAACTTATACGGAAGAAACCTTTAAAGAGGTTTTAAAAGAGGCTCAGAAGCTTCGTTCTGAAGGCATTTGCGTGGAAGTACTACCCCAAAGTTAAATTTCGCATACCTAAAGATGCAAATATTATACATTTTATAAGTATTTTAAAGTGAGGCAGTTATGAATAATTCAGATAGATATTTAACCTTTGCCCTTGCAAAGGGAAGACTTGCAAAGAAAACTCTTGAATTACTGGAAGAAATCGGTATTACCTGCGAGGAAATGAAGGACAAGGATTCACGAAAGCTTATTTTTGTAAATGAAGAATTGAAACTGAAATTTTTCTTATCAAAAGGTCCTGATGTTCCTACTTATGTAGAATATGGTGCGGCAGATATCGGTGTCGTTGGAAAAGATACCATTATGGAAGAAAACAGAAGAGTATATGAAGTAATGGACTTAGGCTTTGGCAAATGCCGTATGTGCGTTTGTGGTCCCGAAAAAGCCAAAGAACTATTGAAGCACCACGAGATGATTCGTGTAGCCAGCAAATATCCAAACATTGCAAAGGAATATTTCTATAATAAAAAGCATCAGACCGTAGATATTATCAAATTAAACGGTTCTGTAGAGCTTGGACCTCTGGTTGGGTTATCCGATGTTATTGTGGATATCGTTGAAACCGGTTCAACACTTCGCGAAAACGGACTGGAGGTTCTGGAAGAGATTTGTCCGCTTTCCGCAAGAATGATTGTGAATCAGGTATC
>CAZYVY010000105.1:0-4687 GCA_964651555.1 uncultured Lachnospiraceae bacterium
AAGCAAGGGATGGATTGATGGAGATGAAAAGAAAGTATACGTCTCTTGGGGAGGAATATGATTTGCTACGTTATCGTTATTTGGAAACACTGGCGTGGTATTACGATGCAAAATCGGATTTGGCAGAGGCGAAAGGCAACGGAACGGAATCGTGTAGGTATTTTGAAAAGATGGATAAAAAAGCATTACTTAATGTGAAAGAGATGTGTGAGTATTTAGGTATCGGTCAGACCAAGGCAAGAGAGCTCCTTTCTGATCCGAAGAACAACTTTACTATTCGTATTGGCAACAGACTATATGCACACAAAGGGAAGTTAGATACATGGCTGTTAAATCAAATTTTGTAGGTGAAAAACGTGCCGTTAATGTATTTGCGATATATACCAAACGACACGCTGAAATGGTTGAAAAATTCAAGGTTTTATGGTAGTATAGATGGGATATTTGATGTTTCCTTATCTAAGCTACAGCCTAGAAAGGAGGCACAAATGGGGAAATCCCTTAATGGTAAAGAATTAGGAAAAGGAATTTCACAGAGGAAGGATGGTCTGTATCAGGCACGTTTCGTAAATCGCTTCGGTAAAAGAGAGACGATTTATGCAAAAACGCTGAATGAGATTCGACATCAATTAAGGACAGAGCAGTACGAAGATGAAAAGATGCTTAATGTCGTAAGCAAGGAAATGACTCTGGATAGTGGTATGAGGTTTGGATGAATACCTGTAAGAAGAATTGCAGAAACTTCACGAAGGAGACGTATGCAGGTCACTAGTGACAATGAGCGTAAGAACTCTAAAAAGATTTTAGGACATGGCTCGTAGCTAACGTGAATGGTGTAGTAGCACATTTTTAAGAAAAGAGAAAACGGCGAAAAGCCCGAAAATACAGGAGGTTTTATAAATATGGAAGCTTACAAGCAGGAATTTATTGAATTTATGGTAGATTGTAAGGTTTTAAAATTTGGCGATTTTACATTAAAGAGTGGTCGTAAGTCCCCCTTCTTTATGAATGCGGGCGGTTATGTGACAGGAAGCCAGTTGATGGGACTTGGTGAATATTATGCAAAGGCAATTCACGATACATACGGTGATGATTTTGACGTATTGTTCGGACCTGCGTATAAGGGTATTCCCATCAGCGTTGTTACAGCAATCGCATACAGCAAATTGTATGGCAAAGAGGTTCGTTATTGTTCAGACCGTAAGGAAGAGAAGGATCACGGTGCCGACAAGGGAAGTTTCCTCGGAAGCAAGTTACAGGATGGCGATAGAGTCATTATGATTGAAGACGTTACTACATCCGGCAAATCTATGGAAGAAACAGTTCCCAAGGTAAAAGGTGCTGCAGATGTAGAAATCGTAGGCCTTATGGTATCCTTAAACCGCATGGAAAAGGGATTAAATTCCGACAAGTGTGCATTAGACGAAATTAAAGAAACATACGGATTCCCTACCGCAGCCATTGTTGATATGAGCGATGTTGTGGAACATTTGTATAACAAGCCCTATAAGGGAGAAGTTTATATTGATGACACCTTAAAATCAGCAATTGATGCATATTATGAGCAATACGGAGCAAAATGAAAAGAAGACAACCATATAAATTTACAATAAAAAAGATTTCGCCGTGGAGCGTTATGTCAACCATATTAGGAGTGATTTCACTGCTATCCATGGTAATTGCAATAATACTTACTTTTCAGAATCAGGGAGAAGCGAAGGTTGGATATGGAATAACTTCTGCTGTAGCACTGATTTTTACCATAATCGGTATGATTCTTGGTATAAAAACACGGTTTGAAAAAGATATGTATTATATATTTGCGAATATAGGTATTATCATTAACGGATTGATGCTGGCATTTTTAGTTTATGTATTTGTGCTGGGCTTTCTGTAAGAAAAAGAAGGGTTATAGTCTATGAGAGAACGTTATGAACTGGCAATGTTAAGAATCTTGCAGATTCAGAAGGAAGACAGGGGGCTTATGGAGTATCAGCCCTTTTTTTGTCGTGTTGCCGAATTTATATGCATGTGTATGAAACAGTATCAGGATTTGGAAGAGGATGCTTATCAGAATATCGGCATAGAAGAATGGCAGAGATTGAATGATGAATTGTATGAAGATATCCTGGGAACAGCTTATGAAAAGAGCTATGCAAATCCCGCATATGCCGTAGAAATGCTGGGTGAAGAACTGGGGGGACTTTGTAGTGTTTTATATACTGAAATGCGTAGTCTGATTCCTTTTGTATATGAGAGAAATCTTTCAGAGATTACTATTCGTCTGGAGCTTTTTCTGGAAGTATATTCGTTCTTCGAGTGGAAGATGGTAGAGGATGGTATTAAGCCGTCAGCAGAAGAATTGCGGGATATCCTTTATTGGTATGTAAGCGATTATTCCGATCAGGAAACAGAACGCAGGGTAAGGGAGCAGGTAGATGCTGAACTTACTTTTGCAACGGATATTATAATGAACCGTGATTTAAATGATTTACGTTATTTGTATGCATATGGCGAACGCATTACGGAAAACGAAAGAAAAACTGCAGAGTTTATTAATTCCCTGCCGGAAGATACCATTGATAAAATGGCGTCTACCTTTACGGAAGGTTACCGGAAGGGGTTTGAGGCAGCCGGAAAGGATTTATCGAAAAAAGATACGGTTAACATAAGATATCGTTTGGGATTTGAACGTGTAATCCGTAAAGCGGTGATACAGTTTGAACTGATGGGATTAAAACCGGTTATTTATCGTGGGGGAGCGGATATTTTTACGAGAAAGGCATCAGGAAGAATTGGTTATTACGGTGCAGTAGCAAATCCTCAGTATGATTATGACCATAGGGAAGATATGGCTTATTTCTTCGACGGTCATATGGTGACAAGAAGACTGGAGTGTTTAACCGCAGCATATGAAGAGTTTAAGGATAAAGCGGCAAAGCATGCCGGACCCGCCTGCATGGAGGTTTTTGGCGAGGAGATTTTTGAACCGGTACCAAAGAGCGAGAATCCTCATTATACGGAAGAACAACAGAAGCTGGTAGTAGATTATAATGCACAGGCCGGTATGATTACCAATACTTATATAAAAAGGGAAGAGCGTAGTTTTACTATCATTGCATTCCCAACTGCGGAAATTGGAGAGGATTTTCCGGCTATTTTCGAAGAGGTTGTTGCACTGAATACGTTGGATTATACCTTATACCGGAATATCCAGCAGACGATTATAGATACGTTGGACAAGGCAGAATATGTACACATCAGGGGAGGTAAGAATAATCGTACCAATTTGGATATTCAGCTTGTAAAATTGGATGACCCAAAGAAACAGACCAAATTTGAAAATTGTGTGGCAGACGTTAATATCCCGGTAGGTGAAGTATTTACTTCTCCCGTATTGAAGGGGACAAACGGTGTTTTGCATGTTTCGAGAGTGTTTTTAAATGATTACGAATACCGGAATCTGGAATTGAAAGTTGAAAACGGAATCATTGTGGAATATACATGCGATAATTTTAATGCTGAAGAGGAAAATAAAAAGTTTATTGAAGAAAATTTACTGTTTCACCATCCTACATTGCCGATTGGAGAATTTGCCATTGGTACCAACACTACGGCATATGTGATGGCACAAAAGTATGATATCGGCGCTAAGCTGCCGATTTTAATCGCTGAAAAGATGGGACCGCATTTTGCGGTAGGTGATACCTGCTATTCTCATGAGGAAGAGGTAAAAGTATACAATCCGGATGGCAAAGAAATAATTGCAAGAGAAAACGATTATTCAAGACTTCGGCATACAGAGCCGAAGAAAGCTTATTTTAACTGTCATACGGACATTACCATTCCTTATGATGAAATTAGTCTGTTGGAAGCGGTAGAACCTGATGGGAATGGAGTGGCCATCATAAAAGACGGAAGATTTGTGTTACAGGGATGTGAGGAACTAAACAGACCATTTAGTGTATAGGAAGGAGAAATGCTGATGAAAAAGAAGTTTTGGGCCGGAATTCTTGTTATGATAATATTGTGCCTGTCAGGATGTAATCCATTTAAGCTGGGACAATCACTGGTGCAGAATCAGGCACAGCAGAACACAGAAACGGAAGAAAATATTGTTTCGGATGTCCAAACAGAGAGCGTTGAGGAAACTGTATCGGAAGAAATTAAAGAGGATATTTCGGATGACAGTGAAGAGAGCAGCCGGGTTGAAGAAGTTGTGGCAACATCAGAATATCTTGATATCTGTTTTGAACGATATTATGACAGTTATTATGATGAGGTCCAGCTGATGTATGGTTATTATGATGTCATCAGATTCAATGAACCGGAATATCCTGCTTTGACGGAGGCAGTAAGAGAATACAGTGATTCTCATGCGGATACGGTGCAGACGTATCTGGATGAGATGGAGCAGTGGGCAAAAGAAGAATATGAAGAATATGGACAGGATATGTATATGGGAGCCTACGGTGAACAATCTAAGTTTGCAGTCCGCCGTGCGGATACACAGGTGTTGTCTATTGTGGAAAGCAACTATACTTATGCCGGTGGAGCTCACGGAGTAAGCGGATTTTCGTCCGTGAACTTTGATGTTGCAACCGGAGAGGAGATTGCATTGGAATCTGTTGTTAAGGATTTAAACAGTCTGCCTGCCGTATTAACAACGGAGATTTTAGAGAAGTAT
>CAZYVY010000106.1:0-4319 GCA_964651555.1 uncultured Lachnospiraceae bacterium
TAGACTTGGATGCCATCGCTTGGTTAGAAGAATTCTTAATCAACTTTGAAAATACAGTTATCGTTGTTTCTCACGACCGTTACTTCTTAAACAAGGTTTGTACGCATACTGCTGATATCGACTATGGCAAGATTCAGCTCTATGCTGGTAACTACGACTTCTGGTATGAATCCAGCCAGTTGTTAATCAAACAGATGAAGGAAGCCAACAAAAAGAAAGAAGAAAAAATTAAAGAATTACAGGAATTTATCTCCCGTTTCTCCGCGAACGCTTCCAAATCAAAGCAGGCTACTTCACGTAAGAAAGCTTTGGAAAAGATTGAATTGGATACCATCAAGCCTTCAAGCCGTAAATACCCTTATATCGATTTCCGTCCCGAACGTGAAATAGGTAATGAAGTACTTTCCGTAGAAGGCATCAGCAAAACCATCAATGGTGAAAAAGTTTTGGACAACATCTCCTTTATTTTAGGACGCGAAGACAAAGTAGCTTTTGTCGGCAGCAACGAAATTGCTAAAACTACATTGTTCAAGATTTTAACAGGCGAATTGGAACCGGATGAAGGAACCTACAAATGGGGTGTTACCACTTCACAGGCTTACTTCCCCAAGGATAATACCAAAGAATTTGACAGTGACTTAACCATTGCAGACTGGTTAATGGGCTACTCTCCCGTTAAGGACATCACCTATGTACGTGGTTTCCTTGGAAGAATGCTTTTTGCCGGTGAAGACGGCATTAAGAAAGTTCGCGTTTTATCCGGTGGTGAAAAAGTACGTTGTCTGTTAAGTAAAATGATGATTAGCGGTGCAAACTGCTTAATCCTTGACGAACCCACCAACCACTTGGATATGGAATCCATTACCGCATTAAATAACGGTATGATTAAATTCAGCGGTGTAGAACTCTTCTCCTGCCATGACCACCAGTTTGTGCAGACAACCGCAAACCGTATTATGGAAATTCTTCCGGGCGGTACTCTCATTGATAAAATTACTACTTATGATGAATACCTCGAAAGCGATGAAATGGCAAGAAAGCGTACTGTCTACTCCGTGAATAAGAGTGAAGATTAATAAACAAACAATAAATTGCAGATGTTACATTATAGCATCTGCAATTTTTTAGAATGATTCCCTAAAAATATGTTATGATATAATTATTCCGAACATATTAACAAGAAGCACGGAGGCAAACATGCAGGCAATTGATTTACATGTACATTCCAAACATTCCGACGGTACTTGTACCACAAAGGAATTGGTAGACCTTGCAATATATAAAGGCTTAAAAGCCATAGCCCTTACTGACCATGATACCACTGCCGGTCTGGAAGAAATTCAGGAATATGCCAAAGATAAAGATATCGAAATTATTCCCGGCATTGAACTTTCCACCGAATATTTCGGCAGGGACATCCACATTCTGGGATTATATATCAATCCCTATAAACCCAAATTTCAGGAGCATCTGATTGCCTTTCAGGAATCCAGAATCAACCGCAATCGTAAAATGTGTGAAAATCTTGTCGAGCAGGGCATTAATATTACTTACGAGGATTTAATGAATACTTTTAAAGGTGCTGTTGTTACCCGTGCCCATTATGCACGCTATCTCTACGATAAAGGCTATGTAAAAAGCATGAAAGAAGCCTTTGAACGCTATGTGGGTGACCACTGTAAAGCTTTCGTCCCCCGCGAGAAAATAACACCTGCCCAAGCAGTTTCCCTTATTTTGGAAGCCGGAGGCATCCCTGTGCTTGCGCATCCTATTCTATATCGCCTTTCAGATGCTAATCTTGATAAATTGGTAGCTGAATTAAAAGAAGTGGGTCTGATGGGCATTGAAGCCGTTTACAGCACTTATACCCTCAGCGAAGAACGCTATGTAAAACGTTTGGCAAATAAATACGATTTACTGATTACGGGTGGTTCAGATTTCCACGGCAGTAATAAAAAAGATATTAATTTAGGCAACGGCCGCGGTCATCTTTTCGTGCCGGAGGAAATTCTGGACAAGATAAAAGCAGCCTATTTAGACCGCTTTATTCCTTACGAAAGGAATACAAAATCGGTACTCTTCTTTGACTTGGACGGAACCCTTTTAAATGATGAAAAGACCATTTCTCCTCGTACCAAAGCAGCCTTAGAGGCTTGCGTGGCAAAAGGACACACTTTCGCAATTTCTTCCGGCCGTGCTTACAACAGTATCGTAAAAATCGTTGAACGTTTAGAACTCGGAAGCTGTTCACCTTTTATTTCCGCATATAACGGAAGCCAGATTTATCACTGGGGAAAAAAAGAAGTGCTTCACAGTGTAAAACTTCCTCTGGATGTCATTGCACAAATTCGAGATTTAGCAAAACAGGAAGGTGTTCATCTTCAATCCTACTCAGAAACGAAAGTTTTAAGTGAAAATGTAAATAAAAATGTTACCTTTTATTGTGAATATGTAAAAATGGAATATGATTTAATTCCGGATCTTGCTTCAGCCGGTTTGGAAACCTATAAACTTCTGGCTGTAGATGTTGACAATCATGCTTTGCTGGAAAATTTCAAAGCAAAAGTAGAAGCACTATGTCCCGGCAAAGTGCAATGCTTCTTTTCAAACCCTTGGTTCTTGGAGATTCTGCCCTATGGCACTACAAAAGGAACAGCTCTGAAATTCATTTGTGATTATGAAGGTGTTGAACAAAAATACTCATATGCTTTTGCAGATGCCGAAAATGATTTACCCATGTTGGAAGCTGCCGCGTATCCTACGGTTCTTTTAAACGGAATACCCGAAGCAAAAGCAGCTGCCAACTTCGTTACATTTACAGACAATAATCACGAAGGGCTGGCAATGTTTTTGGAAAAACTGGCCAAGTAGCTACACTGCAACCGTTAATTTTTTAATAGTACTACCCTTCGCATACTGTGCACAATATACATCTGTACACTTTTTATATTTTGCAAAGGTTTTCTGTGCCTTCTCCAAATCCCCGTATACTTTCCAATATCCGGTAAACTTAGCACCACCTGCGCGATTTTCAATAAACCCTGTAACATCCTCTGCAGGATATCCGAGAAACAAACCGATTTCATGCGGAAACTCTTCAGACTGTTTTAAACGTTTCACCAACTGAACTACGCAAACGTCCGGATTCTCAATTCTATAACCGAAAGACCGTAAAAGTTCTTGTACTTGCTCATTATTAAAATCATTCTTTAGTTTTGCCGGACGATACACATAAATTAATGCTCTTTGGTTTTCATAACGCAACGGCAGAATGCGCAACCCTTTCGAAGATAACATTTTATTTAATCTTCTTGTCTGCTCAATCATCTCTTCTTTGGATTCAACTCTGCAAGAGAACAAATTTCCAGTCTTTAATCCTGCCAAAGTCGGCGAACATTGTTTGATTACCAATTCTTCAGACATATTCTTCTCTTTTACTCCTTCATAAAATATGAATACCTACAGTTTCTCTATACTTTAAATATTGCTTTCCATTTTACTATGCTACATGTTCTTCTAAAATATTCTTTAATGCAGACAAAGAACTGGAATGAGACCTTGCCACTACCGTATCCAAACCTTTCGTCTCGCTCAAAGCTACACGAGCCATTTTATGACACATGGTTCCGGTAAAAAGAACCAACAAATCAGGGCTTCCTATTTGTGTACGCAGATTACCTTTCATCTGAGTAAACACCTTCGCATTACACTTATATTCCTTACAAAGTTCCACATATTTACGAACCATACAATCATTACCACCTATGATTACAATACTCATTTAATATCCTCCGTTTTCCTTTTACACTTCATAGCTCATCAGTTAGCGCAGACTAACTCTTGTTTTATTTAAAAGGAAAGTAGTTGATTTACTTCCCTTTTGAGTTAGCCTTTGCTAACCTCATTGAAATTATATAACTCCTCCGCTTCTTCTGTCAATATTTTTTTTAACTGAAAATTTTTTTAAATTTCTTCAAAAAAAAATTGTAAATATGCAAACTTTGTGATAAATTGTCTATGTTGAAGATTTTTTAAATTTTATATAGAAGGGACGACTTAAAGATGAAAAAAATCTATGAAGGTAAAACCAAAGATGTTTACAGCCTTGAAAATGGCAATGTTATGTTGAAATTCAAAGACGACTGTACAGGAAAAGACGGCGTTTTTGATCCCGGTGAGAACTCTGTAGGACTTACCATCGAAGGTATCGGTAAGGCTAATTTACAGACTTCTATTCACTATTTTGAACTTTTAAAAGAAGCAGGCATCAAGACACACTATGTAAGTGCAAATCTTGACGAAGCTACTATGGAAGTTCT
>CAZYVY010000107.1:0-4255 GCA_964651555.1 uncultured Lachnospiraceae bacterium
AGACAATCGCAATTGAGCGTGTCAGAGATGAATTCTATGACATGAAATACTGGAATAACAATGCCAGCCTTGGGGAATATGAATTTAAGCAGTATTACATGACTCAGGTGGAAAATTATTTTATGGATGATACGACTACCCCCGGTTTTAAAACAATTTTCGACCAGATGACCACAGGACTTCAGGAAGTTTTAAAGAATTCCGGAAGTGTTACGGCAAAGGCTCAGTTTGTAAGTCTTGCAGGAAATCTGACGGAGTATTTTAATAATTTATCAGGTAATATACAGAAGCTGCAAAAGGATGTTAACCAGGAAATAAAACTTAAAGTAGATGAAATGAATTCTTTGGCGGCAGAAATTGCATCCATAAATAAACAGATTAACATTATTGAAATGGGCGGCGGTACAGCTAATGAACTTCGTGACCGCAGAAGCCTTTTGGTTGACCAATTATCTGAATTAGTAGACGTTCAGGTGGAAGAAACACCTATTAAGGATACGAATTATCCTGACAGGGATACCGGCGCTACAAGATACCGTGTAACTGTTGCAGGAGGTCAACTTTTGGTTGACGGAAGCGAGTACAATGGTCTGGAATGTGTTGCAAGAAAATCATATGAGAAAGTAAATCAGTCCGATATAGATGGCTTGTATGATGTATATTGGGAAAACGGACAGTCATTTAATCTTTACAATGCGGCCATGGGTGGAGCACTAAAGGGACTTGTGGAGATGCGAGACGGTAACAACGAAGAAGGTTTTCAGGGAATCGTAAGTGAGGTTTCCAAGGATGCAAATGGTAATAATACTGTTAAAATAGAAGTTTCCAAGGATTTTCTTCAGGATCTTAATAAATGTAACTTATCTGACAGTGGTGGAAAGATTACGTTGGGAAATCAGGTGTTTTATTATGAAACATGGAGTTATACAAAGGAAGTAAATGCGGCAGGTGAAGAAAGCCACAGTTATACATTTACACTTTCCGACTCTACCAAAAACACCAGACAGATAACAAATGACCGTCAGGGAACATCGGCAGTTATAGGCGCAAGTATTAATTATCAGGGAATTCCTTATTACATGAAGCAGATGAATGAGTGGATTCGTACTTTTTCACAAAAAGTTAATGATATTCTTGCAAGTGGCTATGATGCTTATGACGGAACGGGAAATAATCTTTTTACTGCGGCAAAGACTACAGAGGATACACAGTTTGATTTTTCGGATGTTCAAAGATACGATAAAGAGCTTGCTTCGGGCGAATCAATTACTATAGAAGCCACAGAGGACAGTTATTACTGGCTGACGGCAACTAACTTTAATGTGCTGGAGGCTATGGTCAGGGACGCAGACCTGCTTGCAACAAGGTCGGATGTAAGTAACGGTACAGATGACTATTCGGTGCTCTCAGATCTTAAAGCTATGTTTACTGACAAAGAAGCAATGTCTTTCAGAGGCTGTAGTGCCAATGAATTTTTACAGTGTGTACTTGCAGATGTGGCGTTGAATGCAAGCCGTGCCAATACATTCTGTACAACCTACCAAAATCTTTCAAACAGTATTAATAACCAGAGATTATCAATCTCGGGTGTTGATGAAGATGAAGAAGCTGTGAATCTCGTAAAATACCAGAATGGTTATAATCTGGCATCAAAAATGATTCAGACGCTTACAGAAGTATATGATAAACTGATTCTGGAAACAGGAGTATAATAAGTTATAAAAGAATGGGGTGTTGCAGATGAGAATTACCAATAAAATCATGCAGAATAATTCACTTAATAATGTGAATTACAACAAAATACTCATGGATAAATATAATACTCAGATGTCCACGCAGAAAAAAATCAGCCGTCCTTCGGATGACCCGGTTGTGGCAATACGTGCATTAAGACTTAGAAGCAACGTAACTGAGGTTACACAGTATTACAGCAAAAATATTCCCGATGCGGAAAGCTGGTTATCTGTAACAGAAGGAGCTCTTGATAATGTGGTTAATGTAATAACTAATATGTACAGTCAGTGTACAAAGGGTTCCAGCGGTGAACTTACCAGTGATGACAGAGAAATTATTCTTGAGAGTCTTAAGGCGTTAAGAGATGAAGTGTATGCCACCGGTGATGCGGATTATGCGGGAAGATATGTATTTACAGGGTATAGGACCGATACATCGTTGATGTTTCCGTCTGATACAGAGAAAACTTATTCCATTACAGAACAGATTACAAAAGCCTCTGCGGATACAATTACGTATGTAAAAACTACCGGCTCAAATCCTGACGGCACATCCAATACAGAGGATTTGTATGACATTAATAATACAAATTATGAAGCGATGCAGCTTAAAGAGCAGGACATTGAAGCCATACAGGTTCATCGTATCCAACTTGCATATTCGGAAGTAGACGGAGTTGCACCTGAGCTTACCCACATGACACTGGATGCGGATGGCAATAAAGTGGAAAGTTATTTTAAAGATGCCAACGGTGACGATATAACATCTGATAAAATCACAGTTGCAAATTCCTATGACCTGCCCAGTCCTTATGCACAGATAGCGGAAAATCCCAATGGAATGATATTTGTAAAAGATACGGGCGAATTACTTTTGGGTGATAATATATATGAGCAGGTTATGGCTACAAAGGATGACCCGGGTACATCCATGGTAGATGAAGGAGAACTTCGTCTTACATATAGAAAGACAGAATGGAATGAAGGTGACTTAAGACCGGAACACTATTTTGCCTGTGTAACTGACCCGGATGATGACACTAAGAAGATAGAATACAATCAGGATTATTTGGAATCGATGGACGGTTCTACACAAATTATAGAATACGATGTAGGATTCAATCAGTCACTTCGTGTAAATTCCACTGCTGATGAATGTTTCAAGCATGGTGTGGGACGTAAAGTTGATGATTTGATAAGAGCCCTGGAAAATACTATAGAGATGGAGAAAGTAGTTACTGAGCTGGAAGGTTTACTGGAAGCAAATGAAGGTACTTCAAAGGAAGAAGCCATACAGCAGAAACTTGATGCGGCTAACAAAGCATATACCTTGTTAAAAGACAGTACACAGAGGCTTTTTGAAAGCGGCATTACTACAATGCAGGGATTTCTTGATCAGGCAAATCTTGCGGTAACCAATAATGGTGCCAGAGGCCAGAAACTTGCGTTAATTGAGAACCGTATGATGACCCAGAAGACTACTTTTGAAACACTTAAATCTGAAAATGAAGATGCGGATATTGCAGATGCAACCATTAATCTTACCAGTGCAAATATGGTATATGAAGCATCTTTGATGGCAACCAGTAAAGTTATGCAGACATCATTGCTTGAATTTATTTAAAGTACATGTATAAACATGGCGGAAAGGAAGAAAATATGAAAATAGACACAAGAGTATTTGGTGAAATTGACATTGCGGAAGAAAAAATCATTAATTTTCCCGGAGGTATTATCGGTTTTCCTGATTTGACTCGATTCACCTTGATTTATGATGAAGAAAGGGGTGTTAATGCAGGTATCCGTTGGTTACAGTCACTACAGGAGCCGGCATTTGCAATGCCCGTAATGGACCCGCTTGTTGTAAAAGAGGATTATAATCCCGAAGTTAATGATGAAATCTTAGAGCCTGCAGGAAACGTAACCCCTGACAATATGCTAGTATTGGTAACGGTTACCGTGCCTTCGGATATTACTAAAATGACAGTTAATTTACGTGGTCCCATTGTTATAAATTCCGAAGAGAAAAAGGCATGCCAGATTATAGTAGACGGTGATGATTATCCCGTTAAGTATCCTATTTACGATATTCTCCAGGCAAGAAAGGCGGGTGTGTAGTATGCTTGCTTTAACAAGAAAGAAAAACGAAGCGTTAGTAATTAATAATAATATTGAGATTACTGTACTTGAAGTAAAGGGCGATCAGGTTAAAATAGGTATATCAGCACCTAAGGAGGTTCCTGTTTACCGTAAAGAAGTGTATGTACAGATTCAGGAAGCTAATAAGGCTGCGGCAGATACCAGCGGACTTGAAGCACTTAAAAATTTATTAGGATAAAAATAAAGATTGCTGATTTGAAAAGGATATGCCTAAGTTGAGGTTTGGTCTTTTTTTAAACAGCAATCTTTTTTTAAAATTAACTATAAACTTATTTGGGATTTTATCCGATAAAAAACATAGAAACTTGAACCCTGACGATTTGAAATAGAAAAGTCATAAATTTTATATTCACATGGAGGTG
>CAZYVY010000108.1:0-4095 GCA_964651555.1 uncultured Lachnospiraceae bacterium
CCTGCAAAACCACTCTGATAAATCAAGTCTACGATAAGCTTCATTTCATGGATACATTCAAAATAAGCGTTTCTGGGGTCATAACCTGCTTCTACCAAAGTCTCGAAACCTGCCTGCATCAAAGCACAAACACCACCGCAAAGTACTGCCTGTTCACCGAAGAGATCAGTTTCTGTTTCGGTACGGAAGTTCGTTTCAAGAACGCCTGCGCGGGCACCGCCAATACCTAAAGCATATGCCAAACCGATATCCCATGCATCGCCTGTAGCATCCTGCTCAACTGCGATTAAACAAGGTACACCCTTACCTGCCTGATATTCACTTCTTACGGTATGTCCGGGTCCCTTGGGCGCAATCATAATTACGTTTACATTTGCAGGAGGCTTGATGCAGCCGAAGTGAATATTAAAACCGTGTGCAAATGCCAAAGTCTTGCCTTCAGTTAAGTTAGGCTCAATGCTTTCCTTGTAAAGCTTAGCCTGCTTTTCATCATTGATAAGAATCATGATAACGTCTGCTGCCTTGGCTGCTTCTGCCGCTGTCATAACCTTAAGGCCCTGTGATTCAGCCTTAGCCCAGCTCTTGCTGCCTTCGTAAAGACCAACGATAACGTTAACTCCACTGTCTTTTAAGTTCAAAGCATGTGCATGTCCCTGTGAACCATAACCGATAATTGCTACGGTCTTTCCGCTTAATTTCTGTAAATCACAATCCTGCTGATAGAAAATTCTTGCCATTTTTTTGTCCTCTTTTCTTATATAATTTTTATGCTTTTATATGCTTTTACTAAATAAAAAATATGTTTTCTTGCATTGTTTTTACAAACTACTTAAAATACACTCCGGTCGTTATTCAAACTCTTATTTGCAAATGTCAAGGTTTTAGTAGCTCTGCCTGCCCGGATAATATATTCCTGCGCAGGGTAGTTTGGATGCCGCCGGTACTTAGGTTCTGTATTTTAGAACCTTATGTACCGCTGTGTGCGACAACTAGCGAGAGCGTGCCCCAGCGGAATATATTATCCGAGCGGGCACCTATAAAACTCTTTGCCTTAATTTGTCTCCTGACGAATGGTAGCATCTCCGCACTGTAATGCTACAAGTCCGGTACGGCAGATTTCCATAATACTAAAGTCACGCATAATATCAATAAAATCATCGATTTTTTTACGTTCCCCAGTAACCTGCATTACAATGGATTCTCTGGTGTAATCCACGGTTTTTGCTTCAAAAGCCTCTGCTGCCGAACGGATTTCCTCCCGGGTTTCAGGGGAATTTGCTACTTTTATCAAAAGCAGCTCTCGACTAACGGAGTCCTCTGTATGCAATTCCTTGATGGAGATTACATCAGGAAGTTTATAAAACTGGTTAATTAACTGCTTCTTTTTGCTCTCCTCACCCTCGAAAAGAATGGTAATTCGTGAGTAATTGGGTGATTCCGTTTCGCTAACGGTAAGGCAGGAGATGTTAAACTGTCTGCGTCGGAACATACTGGTTACCCGATTCAAAACACCAAACTGGTTGTTAACCAGAATCGCAATTGTATATCTCTCCATCTTAATCACCTACCTTTACAATAATGTCATCCATGGAACCTCCGGGAGGAAGCATGGGAAGTACAAATTCGTCCTTATCAATTCTGCAATCCACAATAAACGGTCCGTCGCAGGCAAATGCTTTCGCAAGTGCTTCGTCCAATTCTTCCAAAGTGGTTGCCACTACACCCTCCGCACCGAAGGCCTGCGCCAGTTTTACAAAATCGGTCTGGCGGTTCAGAATCGTGTTGGAATAGTGTTTGTCAAAGAATAAGGTCTGCCATTGGCGAACCATACCCAGCACACCGTTGTTCATCAATAAAATTACCATGGGAACCTTATATGAAACAGCAGTTGCCATTTCGTTTAAGTTCATGCCAAAGCTTCCGTCTCCGGTTACCAATACAGATCTTTCTCCGGTTGCCATAGCTGCACCGATGGCTGCGCCCATACCAAAGCCCATGGTTCCAAGACCGCCGCTTGAGATAAATCTGCGGGTTTTCTTAAATTCCACGGTCTGGGCAGCCCACATCTGATGCTGACCTACGTCGGTTGCTACTGCTGTATTTTCACCTAAGTATTTGTTTAACATCATAAGACAGTTGCGGGGTGTCATACCTTCACGATTGTCTTGCACACGTGTTTCTTCTTCGCGGAATGCGGCAACTTTGGCCATCCATTCCGGTCTTTCCACCTTGTTTATCAAGGGTAAAAGCTTCGCAAGAGTCATTTTAATATCGCCTCGAAGCATATGGGTATCATTGGTGGTTTTACCAAGTTCTGCACCTTCAATATCAATATGTACAATCTTGGCACCTACAGAAAATTTTGCACGGTTACCGGTTACGCGGTCGTTAAAACGTGCGCCCAAAGCAATAATACAATCTGCATTATGCATTGCTATGGAAGAAGCGTAATGTCCGTGCATTCCCTGCATTCCAAGGAATCTGGGGTGGTCGGTGGGAACACCGGATATACCCATCATTGAACAACCGATTGGCGCATCAATAAGCTCTGCCAGCTTAAGCATTTCTTCCTGGGCTTCAGAGGTAATCATACCACCGCCAAAGTAAATAAAAGGTCTCTCTGCCTTGTTGATGCACTCTGCTGCCGGCGTAATACGGATATCCTTAGCACAAATTCTTCCCTCGGGAACCACAGGAGCCTGGGGCTCATACTCATATTTTGCCTGCTGAATGTCCTTGGGAACATCAATCAGGACGGGGCCGGGACGACCGGAAGCTGCTATTTTAAACGCTTCGCGGATAGTGTCTGCAAGGTCTTCAATAGCTCCTACAAAATAATTATGCTTGGTAATCGGTAAAGTAACACCGGTAATATCAATTTCCTGAAAACTGTCGGAACCAATCTGGGAAGTCATAACATTACCTGTAATGGCAACCATGGGTACGGAATCAATGTACGCAGTTGCAATACCGGTAACCAGATTGGTTGCTCCGGGACCTGAAGTAGCGATAACTACGCCGGGCTTACCGGTTGCTCTGGCATATCCGTCTGCCGCATGGGTGGCACCCTGCTCATGGGCGGCAAGAACATGAGTGATTTCATTCTGGTACTTATAAAGAGAATCATAGACGTTGATAATCTGTCCTCCCGGATAACCAAAGACGGTTTCACACCCCTGTTCGATTAAAGTTTTTACAATAATATCTGCACCGGATAATAACACTTTATCACTCCTTTCGTAAATGTAATCTAATCTGTCTGCCCATTTCCTTGCAACCTACTTTAACACATTTCTGTGCTTCTTGGGCATCTGCGGGCATAATATCTGCGGTTCTGTAACCTGCATCTAAAACTGCGGAAACAGACTTTTCGATGCAGTCTGCCTCTGCAGGCATATCAAAGCTGTATCTTAACATCATTGCTGCGGAAAGAATCGTTCCGATAGGATTTGCCATATCGGTTCCTGCAATATCAGGTGCGGATCCGTGGATAGGCTCGTACAATCCGCAACTTGAACTTCCCAGGCTTGAGGAAGGAATCATACCGATGGAGCCTGTAATCATAGACGCTTCATCGGATAAAATATCGCCAAACATGTTCTCTGTAACCACCACATCAAACTGGGCGGGATTTTTCACAATCTGCATTGCACAGTTGTCCACCAGCATATCGGTTAAAGTAACATCGGGATATTCCTCTGCTAACTTATGCATCACTTTCTTCCATAATCGGCTACTATCCAAAACATTGCTCTTTTCTACGGAACACAACTGTTTGTTACGCTTTCTTGCGGTTTCAAAACCGATGCGACCGATTCTCTCAATTTCGCTTTCGGTATAGGTAAGCTCATCGATTGCTTTTAATTCACCGTTTTCTTCTACTGTTTCGTGCTTGCCGAAATAAATTCCGCCGATTAATTCGCGTACAATGATAAAATCGATGCCCTTTTCCACAATGGCAGGGCTTAACGGCGATGCTCCCGCAAGCTGGGGCCAGATTTTAGCAGGGCGGTTGTTACTGTAAACGCCCATTCCCGCACGGAGTCTTAAAAGTCCTTTTTCCGGACGCATAGGTCCCGGCACATCATTCCACTT
>CAZYVY010000109.1:0-4002 GCA_964651555.1 uncultured Lachnospiraceae bacterium
GTTTAACATTATAACATTATATTTTCAAGTTAGCAAGCGTTTTTTTGAACTTTCTAAAAAGCTTTTTTCTGTGTCACCGTCCACAGTACTTACTTACATGAAAATTAGTTTCCTTATTTATCTCTCCAAATGATACGTCCCTTTGACAAATCATAAGGCGAAAGTTCCAAAGTTACTTTATCACCGGGTAAGATACGAATAAAATTCTGTCTTAACTTACCACTGATATGTGCTAACACTTCATGTCCGTTTTCCAGCTGTACTTTAAACATTGTGTTGGGCAGCTTCTCAATTACAGTTCCTTCAATTTCGATTACATCAGCTTTTGACATACATACTCTCCGTTCAATTGATAAAATAGTTATTTGTTACTTTTATTTTCAGCTACCGCACTGCGGAAGCATTGTTTTCTTATTTATACTGCGGATATTTTTTCTTCAGATGATGAAGTGTCTGTCGAATCATTTCATCGCACCCTCTGCTCTTTTCCAAAACAGCCCTGTTTGTTTCAGGTGTCAGCTTTTCTTTTAACAAAAAAACATGTTTCCTGTTCTTGCGCTTTGGATTTACCAGCTTATTTTTGATGCCGTCTGCCAGAAACAACAGGTCTTCCCGCTGTTCTATGATAATATATAACCTACCGGCATCATGCCCCGCCGTGGATACTGCAACTTCACCAATCATCTTCCGCCTCCGTACCGGCCTCTCTTTTATTTTATAAGCGTTAAAATTTCCGGCTCACCTTCTGTAATAAGAATGGTGTTTTCGTAATGTGCAGAAGGAAGTCCGTCTGCTGCAACTACAGTCCAGTCATCATCCAAAAATTCCACATCAGCTCTGCCCATATTAATCATGGGCTCAATTGCCAGTGTCATACCCGGACGAAGTTTAATTCCTCTTCTTTCCTGTGCGAAATTAGGAATCTGGGGGTCTTCATGCAACTGGGTTCCTATTCCATGGCCTACCAGTTCTCTTACAATACCGTAACCAAACTGACTGATATATGCATCTATTGCATTGGAAATATCATAAAGATGATTTCCAGCCTTTGCCATTTTAATTCCCGCATAAAAACTATTCTTGGTTTCATCCATAAGCTTCTGTGCTTCAGGAGAAATCCTTCCCACTGCATGGGTTCTTGCCGCATCAGAATGATATCCTTTATAAATCAATCCGGCATCCAGACTAACGATATCCCCTTCTTTTAAAATACGTTTTTTACTGGGGATGCCATGCACAACCTCCTCGTTTACCGAAACGCAAATAGAGGCGGGATAGCCGTTATAATGTAAAAAATTCGGAATACAGTCATAGCTGCGAATCAATCTTTCTCCAAGAATATCAATCTCTAAAGTGGACATTCCGGGATGAATCGCCTTACCAAGTTCTTCATGAACCAATGCAAGAATTCTTCCTGCTTCTCTCATTAACTCTATCTCTCGTGCCGATTTAATCGAAACAGCCATGTTCTTCCTCACTCTCCCGCATTCTTCTTATGAAAAACCACCGCAAAGCACCTCACCTTGCGGTGGTAATTCTTATCTTTTATTTTTCGAGACATGCGATAATGTTCTCAAATACAACCTGCATATCCTGTGTGCCGTCTACATCTTTTAATACACCCTTCCGTGTATAGAAATCAATCAGCGGCTGTGTCTGTTTGTGGTATACATCCAAACGGTTTTTAACAGTTTCTTCTTTGTCATCATCACGAAGAATCAACTCATTACCGCATCTGTCACAAACGCCCTCTGTCTTGGGGGGTACATGTGCAATATGATATGTTGCACCACAATTTAAGCAGGCACGTCTTCCTGACATACGCTTTACGATGTTTTCATCAGGAACGTCTACATTAATTGCATAATCGATTTTATCATTTAATTCTGACAAAGCATTTTCCAGCACTTCTGCCTGAGGAATCGTACGGGGGAATCCGTCTAAAACGTATCCGTTCTTACAGTCCTCCTGTGCCACTCTGTCTAAAAGAATTTTCACTGTTAACTCGTCGGGAACCAGCTTACCCTGATCCATGTAGCTTTTTGCTTCCATACCAAGTGCTGTTCCGTTTTTAATATTTGCTCTAAAAATATCTCCGGTAGAAATATGAGGAATTGTGTACTTATCAGCAATCATGTTTGCCTGTGTACCCTTGCCTGCTCCAGGAGCACCTAACATAATAATCTTCATTGGCTTGTTCCTTTCCGTATATGAACAGGACAAGACACGCCGCTTTCAGCGGTGTGCCCCAGTCCTTGTTTTATCAGTCATTCAAAAAACCTTTATAGTTTCGAACCAGCATCTGCGACTCGATTTGCTTAACGGTTTCCACAATAACACCAACAACGATGATAATACTTGTTCCGCCGAATGATAACTGTGCTCCGAATATACCATTAAAGATATAAGGGATAACCGCTACAATAATCAGTCCGATTGCTCCGATAAAGATAATATGATTCAATACTTTATTCAGATACTCACTGGTCGGCTTGCCGGGACGGATACCCGGAATAAAGCCACCCTGCTTTTTCATGTTATTTGCCATTTCAACCGGATTAAAAGTAATGGATGTATAGAAGTATGCAAAGAATACAACTAACACAACATAAAGAATCAAACCGATTGAATAAATCATCTGGTCAGGATTAAACCAATAATTTGAATTTAAGCCCTTAAGGCATTCGCCCCACCAGCCTGTTCCGTCATGTCCTACCATATTGGAAATGATAATCGGGAACGTCATCAGGGATGATGCAAAAATTACGGGAATAACACCGGCTGTATTCACACGAACCGGAATCACGCTTGCATTAGAGCCCATCATACGGTTACCCTGTACTTTTTTTGCATACTGCACAGGGATTTTACGAGTACCGTTACTTAAATAAATAACCATTACAATCATTAAAATAATTACTGCCAAAATAATAAAAATTGACAGAACTGCAATGGCAACAGTTTTACCCTTGATGAATTTCTCATAAAGAGTCATCGCATCCTGAGGGAAAGAAGAAATAATATTAATTACCAAGATAATGGAAATACCGTTTCCGATACCTTTTTCATTAATACGCTCGCCAATCCACATTAAAAATGCACTACCTGCAGTCATTGCAACAATTACAGCAATTACGTTTAATGCATTATAATCTTCTAATAAACCTTTGCTACCGAAACCGATTGCCATGGCACCTGATTCAAGTACCGCAAGGGCAACCGTAACATAACGTGTAATGGTGGCAATTTTCTTACGTCCATCCTCGCCTTCCTTTTGCATTTCCTCTAACTTGGGAATTGCAATGGTTAAAAGCTGCATAATAATGGATGAAGTAATATAAGGTGTAATGTTCAATGCAAAAATTGACATCTGCAACAAAGAACCACCGGTAAAGGCATTAATAATACCCAGACCGTCACCGTCTGCACCAAACAAAGATGTCCAAGCAGATTTTACGAACTCCTGGTCAACACCAGGAGCCGATATCTGACATCCTAAACGGATGATTAATAACATCATAAAGGTAAACAACAGTTTATTTCTGACTTCTTTGATTTTAAAAGCATTGATGAATGTTTTAAACACTAAATCACCTCTACTGTTCCACCTACGGCTTCAATCTTTTCCTTTGCTGTCTCACTGAACGCATTTACCTGAACAGTAAGTTTCTTGGTAAGTTCACCGTTTCCTAAAATCTTAACTCCATCTCTGGGATTCTTAACGATACCCTTTTCGATGAGAGCGTCTACAGTTACAACACTGCCGTTATCGAAACTTTCAAGAGCGCAAACATTAATTCCAACGATTTCCTTTGTGTTTCTGTTAGTGAAACCTCTCTTAGGAATACGTCTGTATAAAGGCATCTGGCCACCTTCGAAACCTGTTCTAGGTGCTCCAGAACGAGCTTTCTGTCCTTTGTGACCTTTACCAGCTGTTTTTCCGTTTCCGGATGCGTGTCCACGACCTCTTCTAAAGTTATCGCTGTGTTTTGCACCAGCTGC
>CAZYVY010000110.1:0-3925 GCA_964651555.1 uncultured Lachnospiraceae bacterium
ATTTACCAACTGTGGAGTCAATATGACCAAAGCTACCAATGAAAATAGTGAATGGGAATATACAGTAATTATCTATCATCATTCTTTTGCATGGATGGAGCAGAGCGAAAAAACAGAACTGGAAAACAAAATGGAAAACCTGGGCAGTGAAGTACTTGGTAAAATTTCTCTTACATTATTATCAAGATAAGCATGACAAATCCATAAAAAGGAATTATAATAGGTATGAACTAAATGAACAGATTTAGTGAACCAGAAATAAAGAGGTGTACGGAATGAGAGAGATTCCTAAAGTAGGAGAAGTATACAGACATTTTAAGGGAAACAATTATGAGGTAATGTCTATTGCTACCGGTTCTGAGGATGGAGAATCCCAGGTGGTATATAAAGCATTATATCCCCCTTATACGGTGTATGTACGTCCGTTGGAAATGTTTATGGAACCGGTCAATAAAGTGAAGTATCCCAATGCAACGCAGGAATACCGATTTGAAAAAGTAAATCCTGAGTATGAAGAAGAAGCAAAGCAGAACAATGTGGATCCGCGACTGATTGCTTTTCTGGATGCGCCGGATTATCAGAGTAAGTTGGAAATTTTGGACAGCATGGAATATAATGTTACGGAGCAGATGCTTACTGCCATGGCGGTCTCCATGGATATTGATTTAAATGATGGTATGTTGGAAGAGAAGTTCCGCTCTCTCCGTAAATGTATCCAGACCATGCAGATGTATGAAGGAACGCGCCTTCGATAATGATGAGGATGATATATGGGAAGTAGATTTTCTGCTTCCCATGTTTTATATAGATGGTGAAATATGTTTTGTAAGATGTAGCAGATATTTATGATGATACAGGAATGGAAAAAGCATGAGGAAAGAAGAAATTAATAATCTTCTTACTTGGTATTATGCCAATGCAAGAGTCTTACCATGGCGTGAGAATCCGGATGCATACAGGGTATGGGTTTCAGAAATTATGTTGCAACAGACCCGCGTTGAGGCGGTAAAACCATATTATAAGAGATTTCTGGACAAGTATCCGGATGTTTTGGCTTTGGCAGAGGCAAAAGAAGAAGAATTACTGAAATATTGGGAAGGTCTGGGATATTATAACCGTGTACGTAATATGCAGAAGGCAGCAATAAAGGTACGTGATTATCATGGCGGAATTATGCCGGTGGATTATGAGTGTCTGATTGCATTAAATGGTATCGGACCCTATACTGCCGGTGCGGTAGCATCCATAGCAGGAGGGGAAAAGGTACCGGCGGTAGACGGCAATGTATTAAGAATTATTACACGCTTAAATGGTGATTATTCTAATATTTCGGAGCCTTCAACCATTAAAAAAATCAGAGAAGAATTATTGGAATGCATGCCGGAAAAACCGGGGGATTTTAATCAGGCACTGATGGAGCTTGGTGCAACCGTGTGTCTTCCGAAAGGCGAACCTAAATGTAACGAATGCCCGTGGAGGTCAGTATGTCAAGCGCGGAAGATGAATGCTATTTCCCATATTCCCGTAAAGAAGAAGCCGCAACAGAGGAAGCGTGAGGAACGCACATTGATTCTTTTGTCGGGAACAAAAGGAATTGCATTGCGAAAAAGGCCTTCTACAGGGCTTTTGGCAGGCATGTATGAAATACCTGCATTAAGTGGCTGGAGAGAGGAAGCAGAAGTTCTTCATTATGTAAAAGAAATTGGCTACCATCCCCTTCATATCAGGGAAATAGAAGAACATGTGCATATTTTCAGCCATATTGAGTGGCATATGAAAGCGTTTCTTTTGCGCATTGATGAAATATCGGACAGTGTAAAGAAAGATAAGATGAATGATTTCTTTTTTGTTGATCCTGACGATATTAAGGATAAGTTTCCTCTGCCGTCTGCATTTGCACCATACCGGAAATATATTGAAGGAAAAAAATAAAGGCATAAGATTGTAATAACCATGCAGATGAAATATAATGGTTATCATGAGGTGTATCATGGCGAAAAGCAAAGAAATTAAAACAAATGCGATGCGTATTCTGGATTCGTTAAAAATATCATATGAAAGCTATTTTTATGAGTGTGATGAATTTATTGATGCGCTTAAAATTGCTGACCAGCTTGGTCTTCCCTATGAGAAGGTTTATAAGACTCTGGTAACCAGAGCTGCAAGTAAAAACTATTACGTATTTGTCATTCCTATTGCGGAAGAATTGGATTTAAAAAAGGCAGCAAGAGTGGTGGGTGAAAAGTCTGTAGAGATGATTCATGTAAAAGAAATCAACAGTATTACCGGCTATATACGCGGTGGTTGTACATCAATTGGCATGAAGAAAAAATATGTAACCAAAGTGGATGAGTCCGCCAATCATTTATCGACCATGATAGTCAGCGGGGGAAAAATCGGAGTTCAACTTGAATTGGTGCCGAAGGATTTATTGAGAGCCTGTGAAGGTGAGTATGCGGATTTGACGGTTTGATGAGGATACGAAAGGTTCGACCTGAGTTTAGAGTAGACAAAGGAGAAGGATATGAAGAAATCTTCCATACGAATCAGGAAATTATGTATTGCCGCAATGCTGCTTGCACTCGGTTGGCTGTTGCCGTTGTTGACCGGACAAAATAGAGAACTTGGCAATATATTGTGTCTGATGCACATTCCTGTTTTTATGGCGGGATTAACACTTGGACCATGGTATGGTCTGGTGCTGGGTTTTATTATGCCCTTAAGCCGTTCCCTTTTATTTGGAATGCCGCCCCTTTACCCGATTGCCACCTGTATGGCATTTGAGTTGGCAACATACGGTTTGCTTAGCGGAAGTTTGTACAAGTTATTTAGAAAAAAAGGTAAGGGAAAAAAGTTGCCCATGTTGATGGCAGCTCTTATGACGGCGATGTTAGGCGGAAGAATAGTGTGGGGAATTGCCCGGTTTCTTTGCGGACTGGTTTCACAGAGCCCGTTTACCTGGAGTGCATTTCTAACCGGTGCGTTCGTTACGGCGTGGCCGGGAATCATCATACACCTGATTATCATTCCGGTTATGATGGTGGCCTTTGAAAAAGCAGGAATTTTACATACAGAGACTGAGAAGGATTATGTCTGATACGATAGAAATTTTTTTGACAGAATTGCATAAACAGATAAGACAAAAGGGCAGAATCGTTCTGGCTGTTGACGGAGAGTGTGGGTCTTTAAAAACTACACTGGCGCAGGCTCTGCAGATAAAATATGGTGCAGGAGTAATCCATTGCGATGATTTTTTCCTTACACCGGAACTGCGGACAGATGAACGCCTGACAGAACCGGGGGGGAACATTGACTATCTCAGAATGAAAAAAGAAGTCATCGATAAACTTCCATATTCTCAAACCATAACCTATCATCCCTTTGATTGTCATTCCATGGCATATGCAAAAAAGGTTTCTGTTGCAGATGCAAAACTTATGATTGTCGAAGGTGTTTACGCAATGCATCCTTATTTCGGGAAGTATTACGACATGTCACTTTTCTTATGTGTAAAAGAAGAAGAAAAGTATAGAAGAATTGCCGGACGCGGGCAGGATGTGGAGCGTTTTCGGGAACGGTGGATTCCATTGGAAAACCGGTATTTTGATGAATATAAGGTGCGAGAGCAGGCTGATTTTATCATAGAAACCACAGATGTTTGGAAGCCTACCATTGATTATGTAAAAGATAAAGTGGTTGAGTGCAATACCGCTTATGAAGGAAAACAGAGAATAACCGAAAAGCATTAATTACCAAAAAATAACTTCTAATTATTTAAGCCACACGGGGCTGATAAGCAATCCATTAAGTTGACGATACAAAAGTATTTAAGAATATTGCCCCGGCGTCTGACAACATTACCATACCCGCAACGCCTGTAAATCCAAGGGTTTACAGGCGTTTACTTCTTTTTATATCCGAAATC
>CAZYVY010000111.1:0-3791 GCA_964651555.1 uncultured Lachnospiraceae bacterium
GATTTCGTGAATAAAAAGAAGTAAACGCCTGTAAACCCTTGGATTTACAGGCGTTATTGATATGGTAATGTTGTCGGATGACAAGGATTAAAAAATTATATTTCTAACCACATTTACAGTCGGATTGCAGTAGTAGCCTTGCTTTATATATTATCAGCCCTGCGTGGCTTGAATAAATGGAGTGTGTAGTTACATAGAGAAGTATCTGTTGCCTTCATTTTAAATGATTTTACTCTTCCCCAGCATATTTCCAATCTTTTGTAATATAAACAATGAACTCTTCTGTCGTACCATCTTCATACATTATTGTAAGAGGTACTTCTATGTTAGTTCCTGTAGTTTCAACGCCAATATCCCACTCATGAATTCCTTCAAATTCATAATCTACAATATTAACATATTCTGTTGTTGTAGTAATATTACTTATTGTATTAGGTGATTTAATAGTCATTATAAAATTTTCTTCTACAATATAACTGGCTCCATTATACAAAAGTGCTTGTCTATTATTTGAATGTCTAAAAGAAAATACTGCCATTACTACACTATCAAGTTCTTCAAAACAAGGAAGCATTTCTTCGTAGCTAGAATAATTCACTATCTCAATTTTTCCATCAGTTGCAACTTCTTCTGAAGGTTCTTCAGAAACAATTTCTGATACTTCTTCTGATACAGGTTCAGAAACTTCTTCTGAAACCACTTCAGATACAACCTCTGATGTAGGAGGTGTGGAATTCTCTTCTGCTACTTCCTTTCCGCAACCCACAAATACCATCATTAACATCATACATAATACCAATACAATACTTTTTCTTTTCATTTTTAGCCCTTTCTTTTATATATAATTTTTTATTATTAAAAAATAATAATTACAGTCATGTGTTTCCCATGTTTCCTATCAAACAACAAAAACCGGAGAAAGGAAACAAGAGTACAGGAAATATAGATTCCCTCACACTGTTACCCAGCCCTCGGGAAACATCGGAAACAAAATTCCTTTGACAAGTGCATCTCTATGATACACTCCGCAAAATGTACACAAAAAACTCCGCCATGCTACGCATGACAGAGTCTACCTGTTTTATTTCTATTCAATTCTTTTAAAGCCCTAAAAATGCACACCAAATAAAACCCTTTTACAGGGCAGAGGCTCCCCTCTTTCTTTCTTTCTTTCTTTCTTTAATGATTATATTTTGGTTGTGCATTTTTGCAAGTCCTTTTTCATGTATTTCTTTTAAAATTTTATCATATTTTCACGTCTCGCGCAAGCAATGTACCGGACTGTACTCTATTTCAGCCAGCCCCATATTTCTGCCAGATACTGTCCGAACAAAAACATCGCCCGAAGCCATGCCGTTCCGCTCAAAGCAGCAATCACATAAGCATATCTTCCGTCTTTTTCTTTCATCTTTTTTAATAAAGATAAAATTACACAGATAAGCAATGCCAACGTACCAAAAGATGCCCTCACCGGATAATGCGGCGATAAAATCATGGCACCCCAGGAAAGGACTGCGCCCAATACCAACAGCCAATTACGTTTGCCAAACTCAATTTTCATAACCTTCGTAGCAATGACTCCAAGAATCACAACCAGCAAAACCGCATAAAACAGACTTTGAAACAAAATGGTGCATTCTGAATAACATCTTAAAAATGCCTGCCACAAAGCACCTCTGGTTTCAAGCGCAGCAACCTCATCACTTCGCACAAAATTTCCCGGCGCGACAACTACAAGAATACTTCCTGCAAGGCAGGATAAGTTCCCAAGGACCATCCAGACTTTGACTTTTTCTTTTTTTATCATGCGCCAAAGTATTACAAGAAAACTTAATATCCATACCATAGGACCCATATTCTCATTGCTCCATCCGGCAATAAGTCCAAGCGGAATTATCCAAATTGCAATACCATACAATCTTTTGTCCAGGTCATCCCTAAGATAACACCAAAGATACAGAAAGATAAAAATTGTCAAATACAAGTAATTCAATGCACCGGACTGCCACATCAACGTATTGCGGAAATCGCCGTTAAAGCCAATCAGCATTGCAATCGCCGCAAAAATTCCCCACAGCGACTTGGCATCTGCCAACTTGCACATTACATACGCCAAAACCAGTGTCGCCGCTACATTAAGAACATCCGCCACACCTTCACCACACATCAAAATCAACTGTAAAAAGAAATGTGCAACACTTCGGCCACCCCAGTTTTGGAAATGCCATATCTGACTTTCTATAACATCCTTAAAAGAATTTAACGGTTCACCGGTTACCAGATTTGTGCTGTACCACAAATCATCCAATATAAAAGGCACCTGTCGGTTCATAAAATAGATCATCAACAGAGTTATGGCAATCATGATGCCGGACGCTATTTCTAACTTGTTCTTACCTTTCACGTTCATTCTGTCTCTCCGCTATATACTGTCCCTGACAAGTACCTTGTACTATGCTTTTTTCGTTTCTTATAAAAATGCTTTTACCTGCTCATATACACCATCAGCATCCAATTTGTATTCCTTCATCAGTACTGCTGCTGATGCAGAGGTTCCGAATTCATCCTGTACACCAATCTTTAGTACAGGAACCGGATTATATCTGCAGAGCACGTCGCAAACTGCACTACCCAAACCACCGATTACGGAATGCTCCTCCACGGTTACCACCTTGCCGGTTTTCTTAGCACTGGCAATTACAAGTTCCTCATCAATCGGCTTAATGGTATGGATATTGATTACTTCTGCACTTACACCTTCTGCTTCCAGCTTCTTCGCAGCTTCCATTGCACTTTCCACAACAATGCCGGTCGCAATAATGGTAACATCCGTACCTTCCTTTAATACAATACCCTTACCTAATTCAAACTTATAATCCGCTCTGTCGTTGATTACAGGCACTGCACTTCTACCGAATCTTAAAAATACCGGACCCTGATATTCCACAGCCGCCCGAACAGCAGCCTTTGCTTCAATTACATCGGAAGGTACACAAACTACCATGCCGGGAATGTTTCTCATAAGAGATACATCTTCCAAACACTGATGTGTTGCACCGTCTTCACCTACGGAGATACCACCGTGAGTCGCTGCAATCTTTACATTTAAGGCAGGATATCCTACAGAGTTACGAATCTGCTCATATGCGCGTCCTGTTGCAAACATTGCAAAGGAGCTTGCAAATACAGTCTTACCGGTTGATGCAAGACCGGCCGCCATACTTACCATGTTTCCTTCAGCAATACCGCAGTCAAAAAAACGCTCCGGAAACTTCTTTCCAAACATAATTGTTTTGGTAGATTCTGCCAGGTCAGCATCCATAACCACTATATTTTCAAATTCTTCACCAAGTTCAGCAAGTGCTTCACCATATCCCTGTCTTGTAGCAATTCTTTTTACTTCTGACATAATTCTTCACCTGCTTTCTCCAATTCTGCCATGGCTTTTTCTTTCTGTTCATCGTTAGGCGCAACACCATGCCATGATGCCTGGTTCTCCATAAAAGAAACACCCTTGCCCTTAACACTCTTGCATACAATAACGGTAGGCATACCCTTTACCGTCCTTGCCTCTGCAAAAGCAGCACGGAGGCTGTCAAAATCATGGGCATCCGCATTGATTACATGCCAGTTAAATGCTTCAAACTTCTTGTCAATAGGGTAAGGTGAACATACATCTTCGATCTTACCGTCAATCTGCAAACCGTTGTTATCAATGATTGCAACAAGATTATCCAGCTTTTTATGACCTGCATACATTGCTGCTTCCCATACCTGACCTTCTTCTATTT
>CAZYVY010000112.1:0-3698 GCA_964651555.1 uncultured Lachnospiraceae bacterium
TGCATGGCTTTAACAGCATCATGTTAAAAGATGAAAACGGCGAGCCTGCTCCCGTTTACTCTGTAGCCAGCGGCTTGGATTATCCTTCATCAGGCCCCGAGCATGCATTTTTACATGACCTTGGAAGAGTAAAATATGACGTGGTTGACGACGAAGAAACCATCGATGCATTCTTTAAGTTATCCAGAATGGAAGGAATCATTCCTGCAATCGAAAGTTCACACGCAGTGGCTTACGCGATGAAGCTTGCTAAGCAGATGGGCAAGGGATCCATCCTGATTAACCTTTCCGGCCGTGGTGACAAGGATATGGATTATATCATTGAGAATTACGGAATTCGTTAAGAAAATTGGTTCAGGGGATTCTCTGAACCAATTTTAAAATATATAAAAACACATTGCCACTTGTCGGATAACGGTCAATGTGTCCAAAATGTAAAAGAAGGAATAAATTTATGGAACAGGAAAACGTACAGGTACAGGAGCAGGTGCAGGAACAAGCGCAGGTGCAGGAACCGAAAAAGAAGAAAAAAAATCTGGGATTTGACATTTTTTTAGTGTTGCTTATTCTTGGAATAATAGGAGGAGTATTCCTTTATTCGAGAGGATTGGTTAAGACACAGGCTACTGTGAACGGAACGGAAGTTTCTGCTAATATGACAGTGCAGGAAGTGCTGGATGCAGGTTTTGCAATTGACACATCAATGAGCGGAAGAGGAGATACCGATGTAAAAGGATATGCAGATATTCCGGGAGAAAGCTATACTTCAACATTTTATTATCTCTTTGCTGAGGATGATTACGGATACTATGAATATGCAAATATTATTATTCAGTTGTATAATCCGGATGTAAATTCTGCAGATTTTAAAGATTGTATGATTTACTCTATCCAGTATGATCCCAGTTACACCCACAGTAGTGCGGAGGTATTATTCCTCGGTGTGGATTTCAAGGGTATGGGAAAAGAGGAAGCCTTGGCTGCCATGGAAGATTTGGGTATTAAGTTTGATGCAGACGATAAAGAAGAATTTTTAAGCGGAGAAAAAAATATTGTGATTGGTAAGTCCGGTGAAACTTCTTTCTATATCGAAACCGATTATGACGGTAAAACCGTAGTCAATGTGGAGGCAAGACTAAACGTTTAGTTTTTGACGTTTAGGGTGTATTAAAATAAAAATTATTTTATAAAAGGACTGTCGCTTTGGAGAAGATTCCGGGGCGACAGTTTTTGTTAAGCTATAAAAGAAATTTAATGTGTTCTTTTCTTATAGAGATAATTCTATTTCTTAATTGAGTTTTTTATGGTGAATCGATATAATTAAAGCAAAGATAAAAATAAATGGGAGATAAAATATATGCAGGCAAAAAGCTACCTTATATCCGACACTACCAAAGAAGAAAGAATCGCATTAATCAAGTCATGGATTCCGGAAGATGAAGTGATGGACGGATGCGATATTGACCTGTGGGATATGTATGCCGATTATATTAACGGAACCAAAGAGATTGCGGAGTGCAATGCGGCCTTTAAGGCCGAATATTATACAGATTAGGAGCTACCTATGAATAGTGAGATGAAGATTAATGTTTCGCCTGTGACGAGACTTGGCGATAAAAGAGTAGCATATGTTTTGTTTACGGATAAAGAGTGTAACGCGGAGTTTATTATTCCCGGCGGTGAATTACTCAACAGCAAAGGCTTTGATGAGAAAGAGCTTGCGGAACTGAAGGAATATCTGGACAATGAGCAGGATCATTTATTCAGCGTGGCAAAAGAGCTAAATCCGATGAGAAGTTTTATGAAGGATTGAGATGGAAGTTTGAAGATAACTCTCAGTTTTACAAATATCATAGATCTTAGTTTTATTTTCATAAGGAGCCCATATGAAAGAAAAAAGTAACTCCTCCGTTTCCATAATTGGCGGTGCGGATGGCCCTACAAGTGTTTTTATAGTCGGAAGGACCGGAAAGAAACCTTTAAAGATGCGGTTTTGGGATTACGTACATAAATGTAAGCGGCATAGAGTTGAAAAGAAAATAGTCGCGATGCCACACACTCTTCAAGAAGTAGCCTATTTCGCAATGGAGAAGTATTCTGCGGTTGATGTTTCTGCATCAGACATAAAATATATTGAAAAAAGACAATCAGCCAAGGAAGGTCTCATTATAAAGTATAAGCCTGGATTATTGGGTGATATATTGAATATAGAAATCCCTACTCGTTATGATGAGAATGCAATCAAAGTATTGAATCAGCAAATACAGGTACGCAATAAGCGAATCGCTGAGATTCCCGATTCTGAAATTCCTATGGATTTTCATGTGTATGAGGTAAGAAACGACAAAGGCACACTTGACATTGACATGGATTACAAGTGGAATATATTTGCCGTATCGCATGGAGGCGGCAGTAAAAAAGCAATGAAGCAATTTCAAAAGATTGAAAAAGAATTGTATATTTATTACGGAGTGACAGAAGAAGATATCCGTAACAAAACAGAACGTTATTCAAACCTAGTGGCGATATTAAGTATGTAAGCAACTCTTGAATATGGATATCCAACAATGTTATACTATACGCGAGTGTAATGAACGAAGCGAAAGCATATTGTAATACGCAAACACAATATACAAATCAAAACGGAGGCAAATATGAGCCAGATTGCAAAACGTTTAAAAGAAGTACGAGAAGAAAAGAATTATACGATAGAAGCGATAGCTGAGAAAAGCGGTATTGCGACCGCCGACTTGCAGGCATTTGAAGAAGGCAGCAAACTTCCCGACGTGAATGCCCTTATGCAGTTGTCCAAGACCTATGAAATGTCCATCGACCGCATTTTATATACAAGTAGCGAAATGCCCAAATACGATGAAAGCAAGGCAGTATATGCCAATGTAAAACCGGTGATGGTTGAAGCAGATGCAGCTGATAAAGAAGTACCTGCTACAAGCAAGCCCGGCAAAAAAGCAAGCATTCTTACCCATCTTGTTTTTCCGGTTTTATGCATTATCATATATATTTTCCTTGGCGTAGCAGGCGAATTCTGGCATCCGGGCTGGATTATTTTCTTGGGGATTCCCCTTTATTATGCATTGGTGTTTGTTACTTCCAGAATCGGTAAAAATGTAGATAAGGCCGTGAAAGAATATATGGACGAAGAGGAGAATAAGCAGTAGTGAAAATCGTTATCAAAAATATTCAGGCTATTTTACCCGATGGAGCGGGTTCTAATAAAATTGAAAAAGCAAGCGTAGTCATCAATCAGGGTGTCGTTGAGTCTGTGCTTACAGGCGACAATACAACAAGCGTTGATACTGCCGGTGCAGATAAAATCATCGATGGTACAGATAAACTTCTGATGCCCGGCTTTGTCAACTGCCATACCCATTCTTATATGGCTTTTATGCGTAACGTGGCAGACGATTTGGCATTCGGCGATTGGTTGTTTGGCACTATTTCACCCATTGAAGATGCCATGACCGATGAGGATGCGTACTGGGGTGCAAACCTTGCAATCTTAGAAATGATGAAGAGCGGTACTACCTGTTTTAACGATATGCAGATGAACATTCATCAGACCACCCGCGCGGTAAAAGAATCCGGTATGCGTGCCGTGATTTCCAGAGGTCTTGTGGGAAGTGGTAATGATGAGGCTGGGGCAATGCGTCTGCGTCAGGCTTATGAAGAGAGAGACG
>CAZYVY010000113.1:0-3528 GCA_964651555.1 uncultured Lachnospiraceae bacterium
ATCCGCTATGCTTTTACTCGAGCGAGAGCGCGTTCTGTTGGAATATAAAATAATCTACACAGCCATCATAACCTATCCACAAACGGACGAATTGTTTTCCGCCTTATACTCTTCTTCACGTCTGTTATCATTTTCTTTACAGATACGTCCCTCAGCAAGCATTTTATGTAAACTATCATAATTCTCTGCTGCAAGAACATCACGATAATCCTGAACGTTCTTAATAAACACATCCAGTTCTTCCAACAGATGCTCTCTATTCTCCGCAAACAGCTCCGTCCACATATCTTCATTTAAGTATGCAACTCTGGTTAAATCCTTAAAGCTTCCTGCCGAGAAACCGTATCTCTTCTCGCAGGTAGGACTCTTAATATACGCGCTGGATACCAAATGCGCCATCTGAGAGGTGTAGGCAATGACCGCGTCATGCTCTGCTGCTGTGGTAACTCTGATTTTACCGAATCCCAGCTTCAAAAAGAACGCCTTCGTTTCTTCAAACAATGCCTCATCCGTATTATGGTCCTTACAAAGAATCATGGTTGCGTTATTGAATAACCCAAAGAACGAATACTGATAGCCGGACTTCTCAATACCGGCCATCGGATGTCCACCGATAAAATGCACGCCGTTTTCCTCGCAGAAATCCGAAAGTTCCCGGCATACGCTTCCTTTAATTCCGGTGCTGTCTACCAAAACCGCACCCTTCTTAATAAAAGAAATATTTTCTTTGACGTACTCAATATTTCTTCGCGCATACAAATTTAAAATTAACAAATCGCACTCTTTTAAGGTGTCTGCATTCAATTCTCCATGGATGACATCCTCGGCAATTGCCTGTTCCACAATGTTTTTACTTCTGTTGCAGGCATAAATTCTACATGTAGTGGTCTCACGAACGGTTTTGGCCATGGAACCGCCAATGAGACCTAAGCCCACAATTCCTACTGTTTTAATCATAATGTTAAGATATCCTCTCTAATCATCTGAATACCGCGGTTGATTTCTTCAAATGCCTTGGGGGTAATGGACTGCTGTCCATCGCACCATGCCTTGGCCGGGTCATTATGTACCTCAATAATCAAACCGTCTGCGCCTGCTGCTACGGAAGCGTAGCACATAGACTTCACATATTTAGAATAACCCGTAGAGTGTGAAGGGTCAATCACAATCGGTAAATGTGTCTTTTCTTTTAATACAGGTACTGCTGAAATATCCAATGTATTTCTGGTAGCGGTTTCGAAGGTTCTGATGCCTCTTTCGCAAAGGATAACATCTTCGTTACCACCTGCCATAATGTATTCTGCACTCATTAATAATTCCTGGATGGTACTTGATAATCCCCTCTTTAAAAGAATAGGTTTTTTGATTTTGCCAAGTTCTTTTAATAACTGGAAGTTCTGCATATTTCTTGCACCAACCTGAATTACATCTACGTCTTCGAACAAATCAAGCTGTGACAAATCCATAATTTCGGTCACAATAGGAAGACCGGTTTCTTTCTTTGCTTCTAATAATAACTTGATACCTTCTCCTCCCAATCCCTGGAATGCATAAGGTGAAGTACGGGGCTTGAACGCACCACCGCGAAGCATGGTTGCACCGGCTGCTTTTACGGACTTGGCAATACCGATAATCTGCTCTTCTGTCTCTACGGAACACGGTCCTGCAATTACTGCAAAATGTCCTGCACCGATTTTGGTATTCTCTACTGTGATTTCAGTATCCATAGGATGGAATTTACGGTTTGCAGCCTTGTAAGGCTCCTGAATACGTTTTACGGTATCTACAATTTCCATAGCGGATACCAAGTCGATATCTACCTTGGAAGTATCGCCTACTAAACCTAAAATAGTGGAATGCACACCCTGTGTCTTATGAATGTCAAGGCCCATATCCTCTAACCATTTCTTTAACTGCTCATACTGCTCCTGATTGGGATTTGATTTTAATACGATAATCATTTTTTGTTCTCCTTGTGTATTTTTCTTTCCGCGAGGTGCGTATCCTCGCGGAGCATTGTATGATTGGATTTATCCAATCATACAAAAAGCCTGCGTTTCTCCGACGAAACACAGGCTCAATTTACTTTCTAAAAACCTTTGTTAGTTGCACGACAGAGAAACCTTATTAAATTGCTTAATAAAGTAAAAGTAAAAGTATGTAAAAAAGAAATTTACAAATCTACTCATTTCTGTCTCCTTCAAGGTTTATTCGTGTATATTATAGCACTGTCATTTTGAATGTCAATAGTTTTTCTTTCACTTTTTATCACTTTAACCAATTAAAGTATACTCTTATCTTACGACTCCAGTTTCATATCTCCCGGCTTTAACCATTTCATTTTACGCATTAATACAGCCACAGCCCAAGCCAGCAGTCCGGGTAAAATGAAGCATAGAAGAAGAACCTCCAGAATCGCCAATGCCGGATCAAGCCCGGTTTCCACCATGGTATTGTATGCATTAATCGGACCTACCAAACCAGCGGTTCCCATACCGGAGCCCACCGCATTGTTCTGGAATTTAAATACCATCGTGGAAATCGGTCCCATTATTGCACTGGAAATGATTGCCGGCAACCAGATGGTAGGTTTCTTTACGATATTGCCCATCTGAAGCATACTGGTTCCAAGTCCCTGCGCCAGTAAACCATTCCACTTATTATCACGATAACTTGCCACCGCAAAGCCAACCATGTTGGCACAACATCCTACCGTTGCCGCGCCTGCAGCAATACCGGAAAGATTCAATATAACGCCCAAAGCCGCCGAACTGATAGGAAGTGTTAACGCCATACCCATCAGCACCGATACAATAATACCCATAAAGAAAGGAGCCTGCTGTGTGCCAAGGGCAATCAAATCACCGATTTTATTCATAAATGCACTGATTGTAGGTCCTAAAAGCAATCCCACCGTGGCACCCGTTAAAATGCATACAAAAGGTGTTAAAATAATATCCAACTTTGTCTTACCGGAAACCAACCGGCCAACATAAATGCCGGAAACCGCAGCAAGAAAAGCACCAAGCGGTTCTCCCGGTCCGCTAAAATGCATCATTCCGTCTACAAACACACTTCCAGCCAGAATCTGAGATGCAAATGCACCTGTCATACCGGTAACGATGGCTGACAAGGTTACCAAAGGGCTTGCTTTAAATTTTATGGCAACACCACAACCTATTCCTGCGCCGGTCAATACAGTAGCGACCTTACCCATCAATAAAATATATCCGCCAAACTGTCCCGGAATCCAGCTACCGATTTGCACAATAATTGTTCCGATAATCAACGTTGCAAACAGGCCCTGCGCCATTCCGGTTAACCCATCAATAAATAGCTCTTTAAAAAATTCACTGATTTTTTTCATGATACACCTAATCCGGATATAAAATATCCTGCCTTTCTTATGTAAAATCCTTCACGGATTATTCTTTTAGAGCGTACCACATGCGCTATATTTTATCAAGAAAACCTTTTGATTTTATCTTTACAATTCGGAGGCAAATATGAAAAAACGTATCTTGTCAA
>CAZYVY010000114.1:0-3525 GCA_964651555.1 uncultured Lachnospiraceae bacterium
TATGTACTCTGATACCTCTCCTGTTCTTCTTTTGTTAATTCCTTCTTGTTGCATACTATTAATCCAAACATTACAACTTCCTCATCCTTTTACATCTTGATTCTCTAAACCTGCCCGGCAATCAATTTTCCTTATCCTCAGTTGAGTTTCGACAATTACGCTTGCATCATACTTTAGAAATCTAAACTGAAACGAAACAAACCGGATTTTTAATCCGGTTTGCTCAGTTTTATGTATGTATCATTTGTTATTAGACCGAACGGTAAGAAGTGCAGCATTCAATTCGGCACCAAGAATCAAAATCACAGCAGTCATATATAACCATATTAATAATACTATCACAGCTCCCAACGTACCATAAATAACAGAGTAGTTTGCGAAATTCTCTACATAGAAAGAAAATCCTATACTTACTATCATCCAAGAAGCCAAAGCCACAAAAATACCCGGAAACATCGCTTTCACAGGCTGCCTTTTATCTAAGGAGGCAGCATACAAGGTTCCTACTGCGACAAACATAAGCAGACCAACAGGAAGGAAACGCAAATATTGCCATATTCCAAGTAGATATTTCGATGTTCGCAATGTACTCTCAGGAAGCCGATTTATAATATAGCTCAAAATATTCTGACCCATAGTTGATAAAAACAATGTCAAACCGATAACAAATAAAAGTACGATTGTATAAATCAACTGACGGATTGTATAGGCAATGGGACACTGTGGTTTATCCAAATGATATGCCAATCGTACATCGTTCATTAGTCCTTTTGCAGCCCTCATAGGGAACCATATGGAAAAAACTAATGAAAACCACATCAACACATGGCTGGATGTGTTGGATACATAATCCAGATAAGTTTCTGCCAGAGATACAATATCTTTCGGCAAAAACCGCTGTAATGTTTGAGTAATAGCCGTTACATTCAAATCCAAAAGACCCAGAAGGTTACTTACAAAAATGAGAAGCGGAAATAATGCAAATAGTAGGTAATATGACAGAGCTGCCGCATTTTTTCCCACATCATGTTCAAAGTAATTTGTTATAAGCAGACGAATCGTTGGCTTAAACACCTCATTTTTCAATTTTGACTCTTCTTCGCCTTGATTGGTTGCTGTCAAAAAAATCACCTCTTTATTTTATTTACATCTTCGCTAAGCAGTCGGTATAGTGTTGCCGCAAGAGGAACACTGAACAGCATTCCTGCAATTCCCATAATACCCCCGCCAACTGTAACGGCCGCCAGAACCCAGATTGCCGGCAATCCCATAGAGGAGCCAACAACACGAGGATAAATCAGGTTACCCTCCAGTTGCTGTAATATAACAAGGAAGATAACAAAAATAACAGCCTTGATAGGAGATACCGTAAAAATCATGAATGCACCAATACCTCCGCCAATGTATGCACCTGCAACAGGAATGAGTGCAGTGAACGCAATCAATGCGCCAATCATTGATGCATATGGCAGACGAAGAATCAGCATACCAATCGCACAAAGAATGCCAAGAATTACAGCTTCCGTACACTGTCCAACAATATACTTATGAAAACTCTCATTCATAACAGAAAGTACATATGTGATTTTGGTACGCAGCCCATTCTTCATATATCTATGCATTAACTTATTGAATTGACGCCCCAGTTTTTCTTTGCCACTCAATAAATAGATAGCAAAAATCACAGCGAGCAAAGCAGTTACAATTCCGGAGAAAACAGCGGAAACAAGACTGATTGCGATTCCCATCACATTACCTACACCAGTCATCAGAACACTGATAATCTGCTCTATTTTTGATTTCCAATCCACATTACTTATAGAAGCGAAAATATCCTCCGGTACAATGTCCATATTTCCAATCCAGTCAAGCAGCGAGTCAACCGCCCCAGGGAGCTGTGCAATCAGCAGTTCTACGCAAGCTACCAGTTCCGGTACGACCAGATTGATAAGCAATACAACAATGAAAATCAATGTCGCAAATGATGCAAGCATACAAAACGGTCTGCGACTTTTGATTATGCCGGAGTTATTGGTTTTTGGGAAATAGTGTTTTTCATAAAAACACATTGGTATATTGATGATATAGGCAATCACGCAACCAATCAAAAGGGGCATCGATGCACTAATCAATGCGCCGGCAAAGCCAGTAAAGGATGTCCAATATGTAACACACAGATAGAGTAAAAGCACACTAATGCCTACTCTGAAACAAGATTTCCACTCGACTTTCATGAGAGACTTCCCTCCTCAGATTTTCCACCTGCAATTAATGTGATAATGTCAAATATGCCTTCTATAATCAAAGACACGCCAGTAAATATCCAAAGAACAGCTGTTGAGGAAAAGGGACTGTTCATTATTACAATTGCACAGACAATAGAGAGTACAGCGTTGATTGCTACCCAGAACCATTTCTTGTATTTTTGACGCAGCATATCTACGGCCAACTGAATTTTTCCGATACCGATGAGCAAAGTAACAATGCCGTAGATAATGGTAATTACAGGGAATGTGACAACAAACCATTCCGTCTTAAAGATGCAGAAAGCGCCTGCAAGAACAGCAATCAGACCTTTGACAAGCAATTGTCCCTGAGACGCCTCTTTGGCGTTCATTTTAAAGTATTTCACAATTTCAACAAGACCGAAAATCATCATCACCACACCGGCAAACATGATTATTCCTGAAGTAAATCCAATCGGATTAATCAGGAGAAGTACGCCGATAATCAGCTCGAACAGGCAAAGAACTATACCATTCAGGTTTTCTTTCACAGTTTTCATAAAGTGTTCCTCCATTATAAACTTAGCATGCTTTTTAAACTTAGCATGCTTTAAAAATAGTACTATAGAAATCTAAACTGAAACGAAACAAACCGGACACTTTATAAAAAATGTCCAGTCTTTTATATCCTAAGTCTATCTTATCCCTTTAGGAAGCATTGCACTACACCCACTCCAAGTAAAAGCATTTTCTTCATTATCCTACTCTTCATAACACGTACCTCCTTAAGTACGATGTACTGTCTTATTTCCACAAGCTGTACATGTCACCTGAATCTTACCTTTTCCTTTCGGTACACGAATGTATTTCCCACATCTCTTACACATAAAAATGCATGAGTGCTTTCTATTCTCATATCGTAATTTCCATAGCTTTACGTAGCCTGTATATCTTCTGTTTTCCTCCCCTCTGTCCCAATGTTGCCGAGACATCATTCTATAAAGAGCAAGGATAATTACAACTACTGATAATGAAAAAATCAGTTCACTCTGTAAAACAGTCCCCATGACATATAGTATTAGACCGACTACCATAAGAGTTCTTCCTAACTCATCCATCCCATATCTTCCTTGAAACACCTTATTCAACTTTTCTCTCATCTTTTTCATCAGCAATCCCTTCCTATTCTATTATCTTTGCTATATGCCTGTATCATACCGCCGAAAACTAAACTGAAACAAAACAAAATCGGATTTTTCAACCCGATTTGCTTTAATTTATAATTTATTTATTTTCTCTA
>CAZYVY010000115.1:0-3394 GCA_964651555.1 uncultured Lachnospiraceae bacterium
GAAAATAGATTAAATAGATTTGAACAAATATGAATTGAGTAACGATAGTGTAGCATATGAATCTAAGTTTCGCAAGTTAGTTTGTCAAAAAAGATAACAAAAAAACAGCCCTAAAGTCATTTAACGACTTCGGGCCGCCCATATTTACAAAATCTTCCTTAACCCTCTCGGATAATGATTTTTTAGTATTCCCCCAACAAGCTTACCCCAGCCGATACTGTAACCGTCCACGCAGACAAGATACCAGCCTTTTTCACCTTCCGCCTGAAGTGTCATACCATTAAGATAATCTTTAATCTCTCTGCTATCCGCGGAATAGTTTACATAACTTTTGACCCATTCAGTCATTAGCGATAATGCCAATGCGTGTGATGGCTCAAAACGATTCTTTTTTATGGTGCCAAGATGTAATCCTGCCCGAAGAACCTTTAATTTGTGAAGTGACGGCAAATCTTTAGGAGCAAGGTATAACTGTTCACCAAAGGTCAGGTATATTCCTTCAAGTTCACACTTCATAGTTTCTTCTTGGAATTTTAGAAACTCCTCGTATTCCTTCTTTGCACTACCCTGTTCTACGCCATATCGGCAAAATCCGGTGAAATCATCAGACACCTGCCCTGTTTTCTTTAACACTGCAAGAAAATGCCCCTCGCCTTTTACCTTATGTGGCCACAGGCGTAACTCTTTTTCTACCACATAGTCCTTATGCCGTTCCACAAAACGACTGATACTACCCTCATTTTCATCGGGCGCAAAAGTACATGTGGAATATACCAGGCGTCCGCCCGGCTTTAACATGCCTGCTGCCGCATCAAGAATCTCGTCCTGCCTGTCTGCGCAAAGCTTCACATTATCAAGACTCCACTCTTCGCAGGCGTTTGGATTCTTACGGAACATTCCTTCGCCGGAGCAGGGTGCATCTACCAGAATCCTGTCAAAATATTCTTCAAAACGCTCCGCAAGCCTTTGAGGTGTCTCGTTCAACACAAGTGCATTTCTCACGCCCATCCTTTCAATATTCTCGGACAAAATCTTTGCCCTTGCAGGATGTATCTCATTGCACACCAAAAGCCCTTCTCCATTAAGTGCCGCCGCAATCTGAGTACTTTTCCCTCCGGGTGCAGCGCACAAATCGAGAACACGTTCTCCCGGCCTGACATCCAGGTAATGCACCGGAGCCATGGCACTGGCTTCCTGTATATAATACACCCCCGCTTCATGGTAAGAATGCTTTCCCGGAGCCTCATCAGCCCCGTAATAATAACCATTTTTCTCCCATTCCACCTGTTCCAAGGTAAACGGAAGTTTTTGTCCCCCATCAATTAATGAATTCTTTTTTAAAGGATTCATTCTTAGGGAGTGTAAATTATCTTTTTCATAGCTTGCAACAAATTCGTCATATTCATCACCAAGCATTTCCTGCATTCGGTTCAAAAAATCCTGTGGAAGCATAATTTCTCCTAAGCAATTGTTATGGTAAAAGTAGTGATAAACTTATCTCTTGCCGCCAATGTGTTCTGATATTCCCTATCCTCAAAATTTCCGTCAAATCCCACAGCATCACATCTGCCAAGCCATGGCTCTATACACACATAGGGCGCACCGGGAACAAGACAAGACCATATTCCGTATATAGGCGCCTCCATATCCAAAGTGACATAGGGTATTCTTTTTGAATCAAGCAATGATACTCTGTTAACCTGATTCCCTTCAAGCACAAGAGCATCACCTTTAAACAAATCATCTGCTATTGGCAAATCCCCATTATCTAATATGTAATCAGTGTACTCATCATTAACAAGTCCCACACTCAAATCTACGCCACGGCTTACTACCTTTTCAGGCACACCTTTTTTTGTATGTTCAAAACGAATAAAACAATCCGCACGCTTTCCGGTATCACCTTCCGGAGGACATACAAATCCGGGATGACCTCCCAGCGAAAACAACATTTCCTCATCACCGGTGTTATTGACTATGTAAGTCACTTCTACCTGATTACCCTTTAATTTATAAATGATTTCAAATTCAAAGGTAAAAGGATAATTGGCTCTGGTTTCTTCCGTATCCGTTATTCCGAAACGAAGAGTATCCTCTGTCCGTTCAAGTAATTTAAATTCCATGTCTTTTGCAAATCCGTGCAATGCCGCTGTATATGTCTTTCCCTTATAATTATACTGCTGTCCGTTCATCCTTCCCACAAAAGGAAACAACACGGGAGATGTTTTGTTCCAAAACGCAGGATCTGCGCTCCACATATACTCATGTCCGGTAGCATTCTTTTTCAATGATTTAAGCTCCGCTCCAAGACCGTCAACTCCAATACTTAACACATCACCTTTTAATTCATACATTTACTTTTCTCTCCTTTTCTTTTGGTATAAAACCGTCAAATATAAACAAGTCAAAATCCTCTGCCCTGTTATCAAGCTCTTCCTGACTCTTAATTGTCCATGCCACCGCCGTCGCACCATAAATATACCTGCAGATACCTCTTGCATAGTTGCGATAATCTCTATGACCATATGCTATAAAATCAGGCTTCGCAATAAAGTTAAACAAAAGATTCGCCAAGGCAAAATCAAGCAGACTGCGCTTCTTATCTTCTTCCATAAAAGAATATGACAATTGCCCCCTCATAACCCTTTTATTATTCCTGCGATACCATAAAAGTGCAAAAGGGTGAAAGGACTCGATGCAATATGCCCCGCCGTAATTCCGAAGCAGCTTATCACATTCAACGCACACATTCACGTCGTTACCTGTCAGCTTATACTCAACTATAAGCGGAACCCTTCCGCCTACAAGCCTTAGTACATCTTCAAACCTTGGAATTTTTTCCCCGGTTCCCCGCAGATTGTATGCCTTAAGTTCCTCATAAGTATATTCACACACTCTGCCCCCGACACCGCACATTCGATCTAAAGTGTCATCATGGAAAACCACCGGCACGCCGTCCCCCGAAAGGCGTACATCAAGTTCGATTCCGTATCCTGCTTCCACCGCCTTCAAAAATGCTTTCATGGAGTTCTCCGGTGCATCTGAATCGTTGTTATGTAAACCTCTATGTGCATAAAGCACATTCATAAAAGGCTTTTTGTCAGGACGTCTGAAAATACGTGGCATAATGGCAAGCATATAAAGAATCACGAGAACAAGCCACGCCACAAAAATAATTGCGATTACTTCCATAAAACATTTTTTCCTTGCAACAAATTAGCGAAAGTTTTATATTGATAATAGAAAGAGGGTAATCCACCCGTCTCTCTAGTTTCCCATAGACGCATTATAACATAATACAGCAATATACTCAACGATTTTATATACAACAAAGAATTGGCGTTGAATAAAAAAGTAAATTCCACTTTGGGCTGAATTTAGTCTTACACTCTTA
>CAZYVY010000116.1:0-3380 GCA_964651555.1 uncultured Lachnospiraceae bacterium
TTTGTTACATATATGGAGAAGGAGAACTTCGCTGCGGCAACCGTATCGCGGACCATTGCCTCCATGAAAGCGTTTTGGCAGTATCTTGTTAATGAGAGCATTGTAAAAGAAGATGTAACTACCGGTTTAAAAGCACCGAAGATTGAAAAGAGAATTCCTGAAATTCTTTCAGAGAAAGATATTACCAAGCTTTTGGAGCAACCTTCCGGAGATAATCCGAAACAGATTCGTGATAAAGCAATGCTTGAGTTGTTGTATGCAACCGGTATTCGTGTGACGGAACTGATTTCGTTAAAAACAACAGATGTAAATCTTAATATGGGATTTATCGTATGCAGAGATGCACATAAGGAAAGAGTTATTCCTTTCGGTACAAAGGCGAAGCTGGCGTTGATTCAATATATTAACGGTACCAGAGATGCAATGGTAGAGAACAAAGAATCGGATATTTTATTTGCAAATTGTTCCGGTGAACCGATGAGCCGTCAGGGATTTTGGAAAATTATTAAGTTTTATGCAAAGAAGGCAGGTATTGTGGCAGATATTACGCCTCATACCTTAAGACATTCTTTTGCGGCGCATCTGGTTGAAAACGGTGCAGACTTAAAGAGCGTTCAGGAAATGCTCGGACATTCCGATATTTCCACCACTCAGATTTATGCGAATTTAAATCATAACCACTTGAGAGAAGTGTATGATAACGCGCATCCGAGAAAGTAAATTCCTTTCATAATAACTACATATAATAAAAAACCGTATCACTTATGTGTGATACGGTTTTTTATGGTGAAGAAACAAAAATTCTATCTGGTTAAATATATTTTTTAAGGTAATACAGACTTAGTATCGTACTCGCAAACTGACTTATAATCAACCCGATAATATAAGCATTGATTCCGTAGACGGGGATTAAGAACCATAAAAAAATGATTCTTATGATCAGTCCCAGTACTTGAGTAATCAGGCATTGCAGGGTTTTACCCTTGCCGTTTAGGATACTGCTTAAGGCAGAAGAGAGATACAGTAAGGGGCAGATGAAACTTAGTTTGACAATGTATTCGCCGGCAATTTCGCTGTGAAACATGATTTGGCCGAGGATTTTGCCGCCGAATAAAAAGAATATCATGCAAATAATACCAAGGCCGAAACAGAAGACAAAGGTTTTGTTGGCAATGTTCCGGATGCGTTGGGTTTGATTTTTTTCATCGGCTTCGGAGATGGCAGGTAAAAGCATAACCGAAACCGAGCCGGTGAGGGCATTGGGAAACAGAAGCAGGGGTAAAACCATACCGCATAAAACACCGTAAAGCGATAGAGCTTCGACGGAGGACAGACCATACTTTTCCAGACTTTGAGGCAGCAAAATGGTTTCCGCGCTGGCAAACAAATTGACAATAATGCGGTTAATATTAATGATAAATGCCATTTTTAATATATTTGCTGTTAATTCCGGCATTTCTTGTCGGAAGGGTGTTTGGGCATTGGCAGGGATGTTTTTGGCACCTATGGCAAAAAAGATTATCGATAAAAGGGTAGAAGCGCCTTCACCTGCCAGCAATCCCGTGGCAGCAACACTGATTGGCGGTATCTGTCCGTTTGTTGTCATTGCGGAACAAATAATAAATACGCATAAAACCCGGACGACCTGTTCTATAAGCTGGGTAACAGCAGAAATGCCTGCTTTTTTACGTCCGAGAAAATAACCGCTTATGCATGAATGTATGCAGCTTAAGGGAATGGAAAGGGAAATTATACGTATTAATGACGCTGTTCGGATTTCCGATAAAAGAGATTCTGCAATAAAATCAGCATTGTAATAGATGATTGCGGTACAGGGAATGCTTAATAATAATGAAAAAGATAAACCGGTAAAGAGGGTAAAGGCGGCAGAACGGCTTTGACCACAGCTTTCTTTTGCAGCTACATATTTGGAAATGGCTGTCTGAAATCCGGAAATGCATAAGGCATAAGATAATGCCAGAACAGGAGAGGTCAGCTGATAAATGCCCATCCCTTCCTCGCCAAATTGTGTGGACAGAAACATTCTGTAAAAGAACCCCATGAGTCGGGTAAGCAGGGAAGCAAGGGTCAGAATGGCGGTGCCTGTAATAATGGGACTAAATTTGGAATTTTTTTTTGTTTTCATCATAAAACCTCGAAAGGTTCTTATTACTATTTTTATGATAAAAATACTTAGATATGAAATTTTTAAAAAGAAAAACAGCCCTTTTGTACCGACTTTGGAAGGTTAGTAAAAAAGGACTGTTAATTTTTTATAAATGATTTTGTGGTTTATTCTTCAATTTTGATAAAATCCGGCTTGCGGTCTTTGAAAACGGTATAATATTTAAAACCACAGGAGAGTAATAATGCTTCCACACGATTATAATCTGAAGCAATATCCTCCGGCTTGTGTGCATCGCTGCCGGTAGTAATGATTTCGCCGCCTAAAGTACGATAGAGTTTCAAAATATCAGCGCAGGGATTGGGAGCGCCTAAGCCCTGACGGAAACCGGCGGAATTTACTTCGATTCCCTTGCCGTTTGCGATAATGGTTTTTAAAATATCTTCTAAAATATCTGCGTAGTCGGCAAAGCAGAAGTCTTTGTTTTTGCCGGGGGCGTATCTGACGATATAGTCCAAATGCCCGTAAACGTCATAGTTATTGTAATGGTGAACGTTTTGACGGATGTCTTCAAAGTATACCGTTAATCCGTCTTTTAATGTTCTGCCTTCCCAAAAAGCGGGATAGTAGGGGTCCATTCCCAGGCAAAGGTGGGAAGAACCGATGACGAAGTCAAAGGGATATTTCTGTACATAGTCATTCAATTCCTTATATATATGCGTCTGGATTCCGATTTCCACGCCACGACGGATGGTAATCTTATCCTTGTATAAATCAGCGGTTTGTAGCAAACATTCCATATAACGGTCTGTATCCAAATCAAACATACCCACCTCTTCCTCGCAGGGATATGGGAAGGACGGGTCGTTGTGATCTGTTAAACAGATGATATCCATTCCGCGCGCAACAGCACCATGCACCATATGGCCTAAAGCTGCCTTGGAATCGCCTGAAAAATTACTATGCATATGAAAATCACTTCGTAACATTGAAAATCTCCTTATTATCAACAAACCTGTCCATAAAATGTCAGGCGGTATGAAAGTGCTCGGTCAATGATAAAAGATTAAACCAAACAGAACTAAACTTATTATATAAAATTCATATAAGAATTGCAAATAAGGTAATTTTGCACTAGAAAAATGTTTTGTCGGGCTGTTTTTAAGTCGTTTTTGATAAAAAGCGTTTTTTTTTACCAGTTTTGTCCTAAAAATACAAAAAGTATCTTGAATTTTTACCGTTGTTTATGTAAAAT
>CAZYVY010000117.1:0-3035 GCA_964651555.1 uncultured Lachnospiraceae bacterium
AGAAAGGAAATGTATGTCCAATCATCTTATATTTGATAATTGGATTATACGAGACCATTATGGCAAAGAATCAGATTAATTTCAAGAACATGAGCAAGGAAGCAACCGCACAATTAAACTCTTTCAAGGAGTCTGCAATGACAATCGCAGTAGAAGATTTACGATTCAAAGCAGAGATTAAGCCTTTAAGGGCGAAGTTGGAAACCATTCGTTGAACGATGCACCATTTCTGGAGTGTCATTCAACTGTCATTGTTAAATTGTCTACGTTCATGTTCTTCTACCTCATTTTATTTTACGCTATTTTTTAATCGTTCAATCAATTCTTTATTTTGACCGAAACTTTTTGGAATCCTAACCTTTTTTATTTGAACGACTTTCGCTGTTCTCTTTTCACTTCCCACCCAACGTTGCTTTTGCTTAGTTAGCGCTCCGCATATCTCAAAAAAATTCAGATATTCCTTCACCTTAACAATACTTTGAATTTCGTAAACCATATACGTACGCCGATAGTATTTGTCTCTTTTTCCCTTTTCACTCCCATCCGTTTCCGGAAGTTTGTACTGATATATATATTTTCCATATTCCCTTGAAAATGTAGCGGTAACTGTTTTGAAAAAACGAACCCCAGCGTTCAAAACAAAAAACACTTGTAACACACACCACACTCCCACTATCTCCGGATATTCTCTTACCATTTCCTTTTCTACACAAAATCGAAGTAACCATATCCAAAATACTTCTATCACCAAATGATAAATTGCAAAATGAGTCAAATATGCCCAAAAAGAAAATTTGTAACAAACCTTATCTTCTGTCAACAAATCAGTCACCTGCTCCTTAGAGCGTGCCTGCTCACTTTCATATACTTCATCTGCAACAAAATCAGCTATTTCCTTCGCCTCTGGCATGGAAATCCCAAAGCGTTGCATTCCTTGCCGGATTACAACTGCTTTATTCCGTTCTTTCTCATATGCCATTTTAAAATATGTATAATGAATAACATCATATTTATTTTCTTTTTTTTCGAAATAATAATTACAATAACCACATCTTTCACTTACTAATATTTCTTTTCCACAGTTCGGACATTGTATCTTCTCCATTGCTATCCCTCTCCATATCTTATTTCAACTTTTTTCCGTCTGAAAACGTCTTTCCAACAACCCTTCCAAGCGAAAGATAGGTATGATTAGCCGGAGCATAAGCAATTGGCTTCAATTTCTTGGGATCTATTACCCCCTCAGTCAGCACAGATTCGTCGGCACATACATTTACAATTTCACCTACAAGAATTCCGTCCTCAAAGCTTTTCACTTTACATTCCAATGCCATGGGAAGCTCCTCAATCAACGGTGCATTCACATGCCACCACGGTATCCTCCGTTGCCATACTAACGGTAAAAGCGCCTGTCTTCATAAAATTTTCCGTAGTCTTATGCTCCGATTCCGATGATTAACACCGGCATGGGAAATAATAAGGGTTTTGCGCCAAAATCTACTCTACTCATTGTTGAACGATGCACCATTTCTGGAGTGTCATTCAACCACCACATTTAGCATTTTTACATTATTTATTTCAAAATATTGTGTTCCCAAACCTTATTATTTCACATTCAAATTATATCATAATATGACAGTTTGCACCAACCGTTCTTTCCTGATAATCCATTTCCCCTGACACCATATAAATATTATTATATTGTTTTTCAGTCAATCGCAATAGTCTTACAACTCCTGTCTTAGGTGCAACCGTCTCTATTCTACGATAATGCTTTTCTGATGCTTTTCTATTTTGTACCACTCTCATGTATACTTCCGGTGCAATTCGTATATATCCGTCTTTATGTAAAAATTTTCTAAGTTTTGTATACTCAGTCTTAGTCCCCCATTTGTCATCTTCTGCACCTTCCTTACCCATAATTGCTAAGGTTCTCGCTTGATTTCCAATCTTTTGCTTAATAATGCGTAGCCATATTTCTAAACATTTTTATCGAGTGTCATTCTTCATCCTTTGCTTTAATTAAACTCTATCCACTCCTCCAAAATTTTCCCAATCGGCAACACTGCTGCCTCTTTCTCATCATTGCCGCCACAGACTATTCCTATAAGATTACCATATCTGTCAAAGACGCCGCTTCCCGACATCCCTGCCTTAACCTCGCAATATGCCCATAGCATCTCCGTTTCAAATATATCCATGTAAATTGATTTATTCCCAATAGTTCCGTAATAGAGGTTTCCTGCCGGATAATCTGCAGAACCTACAACAAATATATCATCACCGGGATTCAGCCCGTCAAAAATCTCCACATCATACCTCACCTGACGATAGCGGTCTATGGTGTAATACCCCATCTGTGATATATCAACTCTTACAAAACCTATATCATAGATTTCGGACACTTTCACTATTTCTCCATGTGTCCTGATTCCGTCCCAGAACACAACTTCCAACAAATCATCCTCGTTATTATCTGCAAGCACATGCTGATTTGTTATAATCCAAATGTACTCTTCATCCATTTTCCAGATAACGCCGCTTCCAAACAAGACATCAATTTCAAGCCTTACTATCGCAGGGCATATGCTATCCATCAAAAACTGCTCATCCACATATGCAAGGCTTTCTGCTTCCGGAAAATCAGGACAAATGTGTCCCCCCGCTTTTAATGACTTTTCATAATTATATCTAGCCGCCTGACTGTCTTCCTCTATAGCATCAGTTACATCACCTTCCGCCACAATATCCTGCTCGTTTTCTTCAGCCACATTATCCTTGCCGCAGCCTGCAAGCATCAGATATAACATCACTATCATCAGACCATAGAGTTTTCTTTTTCTCATAATAATTCTCCAAATTTATTTGTTTAAAAATAAAAATATGCCCTGCATGTATTTTATCACACATTGCAAAGCATATTCATCATTTTTAATTTTGATAAATATAATAACACGCAAGCAGGCCATAAGCCGGGTTATGTCTAAGAACCGGTTCACACCAGAACTACGAATAATCATCTATCTAGGACTGCT
>CAZYVY010000118.1:0-2937 GCA_964651555.1 uncultured Lachnospiraceae bacterium
CCAGCGAATATTATCGATATAGTGTTTTCTGGTTTGTACTTTCTCCATAATAATCTCCTCTTATTTCTTTTTATTAAAAAACGCTGTTATAAAATCTGCTTTTACCATAGCAAGTCCCTGCTCAATATCACCAAGCACAATCAGCTTGTCGCCCGATTTTATATCGAATACTTTTCGCGCTTTGGCCGGAATTACAATCTGCCCCTTATCGCCTACGGAAACCATGCCGAACATATACTTTCCTTTTGGTGCGATAGGAATCCCCTGTGCCTCTGCACTATCATAATTTACCAGTTCATCTAACGTGATATCAAACAGCTTTGCCAAGGCAGCACATTTCATCAAATCCGGTTGCGCCTCTCCCGACTCCCATTTAGCTACGGCCTGTCTGGAAACACCTATTGCTTCTGCTACCTGCTCCTGGGACATTTCATTTATTTTACGTAATGTTTGAATATTCTCACTTAACATACATTTCCTCCTTTTCCCACATCTTATCGTATTTATAGGGCATATTCTACCAACCTACACTATCTTTTTTCGCTTTTTTCGCAACCTACGGTTGCGTAACTTTGAGTATACTCTTCTTTTAAACTGCATACAAGAAAAACCTTCACTCTCATAGAAAGTGAAGGTCTGTCATTCTACTTCTGGAAATGCTGATAATCCTTAATATTCGTCCACGCTCCGCCCCAGGTAAATCCATACTTGCTAAAAATCTGATAACAAATATCCTCTTCCGTAATCACATGTGGTAATCCCGTGGTGCGGTCAATGTAATCGTTGGCATTTTCATGACTCCACACAGGACTTCCCGATGTATAACTTACATAGGGATTCTGCTGCGGATTGATGTCTATCGCGTGCCCATATGCATGTTTGGAAAGATTCCCGGAACCGGTTGCCGGGCGATACATAAAGCAGGAGGTGTTATTCACATCAATGGATGCCGAATCTGTGGTTGTCGGGTCTCCTGTCCAATAGTTATCCGGCAGATACATGGATTGTATTTCATACTCTGCCTGAAACAGTTCCGTAAAAATACCGATAAAATCCCACTGCAAATCAGCCGCCACAATCAATTCCCCCACCTGCAGTTCATGGTTAAAATTATAATGCAGAAGCTTTAAATACCTTAAATCATCCAGTCCAACATGGGGATTTTCCTGATAAGACTTCCCATTGATAAAAGCAAACACCTCATCCGATATTTCATATGCTGTAAAATACTGCGAAAGATTACTAAAATCAATACTTGTTGCACTGATTACGGTTCCTGCCGGAATGGTTTCCCAGTTGGCGACGATGGCGGCAGGGTCGGATAAATCAATCTGTATTTCTATACTTGCTTCCCCGGAAGATTCCATATCTTCAAGACTATTATCAGAACCTTCTATATTTTCGCTTTTTTGATAAGATGAATTATCTTCTGAAATATCTTCACTCGTAACAAACTCTGAATCAATGCTTGCTAACTCTTCAATCGGTTCTTTGTCATCTTCTTTTACAAGAATTGTCACAATGATTATCGCCAAAACAAGCACAATCACTACACCGATTCCACAAGTTGCAATTCGGAAAATGTCCGGTTTTCTTTTTGAGGGTTGATCCTTTTTATTTTCTTCTGACATAATTGTATTCCTTACTTCTTACACTTCTTCCTTACAATAACTACGCCTCCAACAACCACAGCAATCACAACAACTCCGCCGATTATCCACCATAACACGGAAGCGTTGCTGTCTTCTGTCACATTATCGTCCATAGTTTCAACCGCTCCCAAATCTCCGGTTCCATCCAAAATCTCATTTTCTTCCAAAAGAGCCGCATCGCTTTGATTCTCTATTGAAGCATCCACGCTCTCATCTGAACTCATCTCCTCAGAGGAAGCACTTTCCTCTTCCTTCGGATTCAATTCCTGACCGGTGTAGGGCTCCTCTGTTACTGCAATCACATAATCGGAAGCATGGGTAAAAGAAAAGGTTGCGATACCATTTTCATCCACAGTCACACTTTCCATAAATTCAAAAGTGCCATCACCCTTTGCATAAAACAAATTCGCATACCGGGAGGCATATTGTTCTGCAAGCATATAATCAAGTACAGCCTTAAATCCAAACTCTCCACTGTAATCAATTGCAAACTTAGCAGCTATTGTCTCTCCAAAGAAATCTTCTACTTCCTGCGCATCTAAGTTTTCAGGGTTCTCCGTAATTTTCAAGGAAAGATTCTCCTCCGGAACCACTTCAATATCACTCCCCTGAATCGTCCATGTATATCCCTCTTCCTCAATTACTATGGACTGATCCTTACCTTGTATTTGCCCTAAATCATAAGCTTCTACTGTGGTATTCGGTAATCCCGGCCCCCAGTTCGTACTTTCATCTGCTTTTGTATATGTAAAAGTAATGGAAACCGCCGGACTTGTCCCAACTTTAGCAAATCCATTCGTAGCATCTCTTGCCACAACCCACGCAGTAAACACATATTCACCACTACCGGGAAGCAAAAACTCCGCATCAGCCCAATTGAAAATATATGCCTGCTTTTCCGGAACATCATAAGGCATAACTTCCGGAGCATAGGTAAAACTTTCTACTTTCTCTTCTCCAAATTTAAGATTTCCTTGAATTTCATACCTCGTAGCACCGGCAGAATCATATGCCGGAACGCCTGAAACAATAACAGACTGGTCGCGTTCATCAAACTCTACCGTAAAATTCGGATAGCTTACTGCTTTTACATCAATACTACATACCCAAAAGCAAATCACAAACAGCAAGGTTACAATAACGTAATTGAAAAACTTTTTCATAGTTGTTCTCCTCGTACCATTTTCTATTATATAAAGCAAAAAGCCCTTGATATTCAAGGGCTTACCTAGAGCGATAGACGGGGCTCGAACCCGCGGTCTCGACCTTGGCAAGGTCGCGCGTT
>CAZYVY010000119.1:0-2891 GCA_964651555.1 uncultured Lachnospiraceae bacterium
TATAGTCATTTTTTCACAGAAAAGCAAACATATTTTTTACACATTTTTACCGTTTTTCCTATAAAATAAGGGCTTTTCACAAGATATCGGAACTTTTTGACCAAACCGAACAATATCTTGTGATTATTTACATAAAAATTTTTAAAAATATTTTTACAAAAAATGGATTTACATAACATTCCATAAGCAATCCTATTATGACAACTGCTATCGGAAGCATATTTTTCCACTCAAAAGCCTTTCCGGATTGACTACATTGGTTAACACAAGTATTTTTATTATTTTTCTTTCGCATAAATTCTAAAAGCATAAAATAACCATAGAGATAACAGATATAATGCGGAAATAATGAAATTGCAAAAAATACGCTCCCCATAATTCCTTTTATAATAATATATCTGGTAATCATATATCCGCATATCAGGCCAAAAACTCCAATTCCAGCCAATAAAATATGAACAGAATAACCGGTCATACAAACCAGCAAAAGTACAAATGCTGTATTGATACGTTTTTGTAATACATATAAAGAGAACTCATTATAATATATGGTTCCATATCGTAAATACAGCATAATACTATCCAGCCATTCTGCTTCTGTTTCTACATTATTTTCCCCCAGAAAGAAGGCAAAAAGCATTCCTATCACAAAAGCAATGCCAAAAACAAGCAAAATAACCAGTTTTCGTTGCAAAAAGTCATTTCCTACTTTGGTCTTCAACGTTATATTCCATATTTTTTTATATACATATGCTTGTTTTCTGCAAAATAGAACAAACCCCTGTAACCGGGGCTTCTATCCGTTATCCGGTACAGGGATTCTGTTTCCTTTATCATCATTACAATTTAATCTCTTATTTTATATACTTGTTTTTATATGCCATTATGGCTGCCACAGTCTTTGAATCGGTAATTTCGCCGGCGTAAATCATATGTTCCAACTCTTCCACTTCATAAGGAATTACATTAATGAATTCGTCTTCATCGAGCTCCTGTTCACCACCGTTTCCGGAAACGTGTGCAACATATATGGATATTTTTTCATTACAAAAGGCAACCGTTGTATTAACTACAATTAAAAGTTCCAATTTATCTGTGGTATACCCGGTTTCTTCCTTTAATTCCCGCATGGCCGCATCATAATGCGGTTCATCAATATGATCTACTCCACCGGCCGGAATTTCTATAGTAAAACGATCCAATGCATTTCTATACTGTTTTACCATCAAAATTCTGCCATCCTCTAAAACCGGAACAACTGCCGCAGCACCTTTATGTCCGATAAAATCCCATACCACTACATTGCCGTTTGCAATCTGTACTGTATCATGGTAATAATCTAAAATATGTCCTTTGGCAACCAATTCTCTTTTTAATCTTTTAACATCTTCCATTTTCCGGTCTCCCTATATAAATTTCATCACATTTTTTCTCTATTCTATATTCTATCACATTAGAGCTTCGTTTTTCAATTTGTGAATATTATAATGCAAAACGAGCAGGTTTCCCTACTCGTTTCATAAAATTATTGGTTTAATAATTTTTCCACACTTACAAGCTTAACACAAAGTACAAATAAATTTGTTGCCATAGCCATTTCTTCAGGTGTAGGGAAAGAAGGTGCAATACGTATATTACAATCTTTCGGGTCCTTACCATAAGGATAGGTTGCACCGGCTCCTGTCAGCACAACTCCGGCCTCTTTACACTTTGCGACAATTGCTTTTGCACATCCTTCCATTGAATCAAAGGAAATAAAGTATCCGCCATAAGGTTTAGTCCATGTACCAATACCCAAACCGCCAAGTTCTTTATCCAAAACATCCAAAACAGCTTCAAACTTAGGACGAATCAGATCAGCATGTTTCTTCATATGTTCTTCCAGACTGGTAACCTGATTAAAGAAACGCGCGTGGCGTAACTGGTTAATCTTATCATGACCAATCGTCTGGATTGTCATCTGACTTTCAATGAATTTAATATTCTCAAGAGATGAGGCAACTGCAGAAATACCTGAGCCGGGGAAACTAATCTTAGATGTAGATGCAAAGATATAAACCATGTCAGGGTTTCCGGCTTTTGCACATTCATCTAAAATATTCAAAATTTCATCCTGCTTATCTTCATACAAATGGTGTATACCATAAGCATTATCCCAATAAATTCTAAAATCCTCTGCTGCAGGCTTTAAATTAGCAAAACGCTTAACCACTTCATCCGAGTATGAAATACCTGTAGGATTGGAATATTTGGGCACACACCAAATACCCTTAACAGCAGGATCATTATTTACATATTCCTCAACCATATCCATATCCGGACCATCGTCATAAAGAGGTATATTAATCATTTCAATGTCAAAATATTCCGTAATCTTAAAATGTCTGTCATATCCGGGTACTGGACATAAAAACTTTACTTTATCTAACTTCGCCCAAGGTGCAGAACCATTCACGCCTTTCGTCATGGAACGTGAAACCGTATCATACATAATATTCAAGCTGGAGTTACCACAAACAACCACGTTGTCTTTCTCAACTCCCATCATTGCTGCCATCAATCTTCTGCACTCGCCAATACCATCCAAATCACCGTAGTTACGTGTATCATTTCCCAGGACAGTTTTCATGTCAGAATTACTGTTAATAACATCCAACATAGGCATAGATAACTCAAGCTGTGAAACTCCGGGCTTTCCTCTGGACATATCCAATTTCAGTCCCTTGCTCTTAGAGTCTTCGTATTCAGCTAAAAGCTGTTCTCTTAACGATAAAAGTTCTTCTCTGGTCATTTCTTGATATTTTTTCATATTCGCGCTCCACAAATATCGATTATATAATCGCATTACTTTATTTTTTATTCCATAGTATAATACTACAAAAGCACAGGTT
>CAZYVY010000120.1:0-2759 GCA_964651555.1 uncultured Lachnospiraceae bacterium
TGTCGGGGTTACCGAACAATGCCTTGGCAAGAAGGATTTTAACCTTTTCATTACCGCCCAAATCACTCATGAGAGAGTAGTGGATGTCGGTTTCAATACCAAGACCGTTTAAAAGGTTTGCGGCGTTGGATTCTGCTTCCCAGCCATCCATTTCTGCAAATTCGCCTTCCAGTTCACTGGCGCGGATACCGTCTTCGTCGGTAAAGTCTTCCTTTGCGTAAATGGCTTCCTTTTCTTTCATTACTTCGTAAAGACGAGGATTACCCATAATTACGGTGTCCATTACGGTGTAGCTGTCATACTTGAAGTGGTCCTGTTCTAAAACGGAAAGTCTCTGACCGGGAGTGATAGTAATGTCACCGGTGGTGGTTTCCAATTCTCCGGAGAGAAGTTTCAAAAAGGTAGATTTTCCGGCACCGTTGGCACCAATCAAACCATAGCAGTTTCCTTCTGTAAATTTAATGTTTACTTCTTCAAATAACGCTTTTTTTCCAAAGCGTAATGATACATTGTTTGCACTAATCATTTTAAAAACTCCATTTCTTTTCCATGCTAAAATTACGCACCATTTCTTATTGTACATGATTTTATAAAAAAAGCAAGAAAGTTTGAGGAATTCCACACAAATAAAAAAGGAACGCTGAAATTGCGTTCCTTTAAAGTTATCATTGTATTATTGTACATTCTGGGATACAACTTGGTTTTTACCATGGCCCTTGCCATAGTAGAGACGGTTATCTGCCTGTTGTATTAAGTGTTCGATACGATCACCGGGTTTTGCCTGTGCAACACCGAAAGTCATGGTAATACGTAACGTCTGTCCGCCGTGTTCTACTTTGGCAGTTGAAATGTTAAGGCGGATACGTTCGGCAATGTTACGTGTTGCTTCCAAATCTCCTTTAATAATGATGAGAATTTCTTCACCACCCCAGCGACAGACAGAGTCACAATCACGCAATTGGGAAGTGATGGTGTTGGCTACCGTAACAAGAACTTTGTCACCGGCATCATGTCCGTAATTATCGTTGACTTTTTTGAAATCATCAATATCACCGAGAATGACACTGAACGGAGCATTATCACGTTGCAATTCATGCATGGATACATTTAATACCTGCATCATACTGCGTCGGTTAGGTAATTTGGTTAAAGGATCACGGTTTGCAAACTGTTGTAACTGTTGATTACGCTTTTCCAAAGCCGCACTGTTATTTTTCATTTCCCATGTAAAAAGGAGAGAGAAGATAATCATCATGGAATAAACAACAATAACGTTAAATATTTCGACCAGCTGCGTCCATACGGAAGGCTCAATGACAAATACCGGTTCATGGAACAGCTCAAACAGAAGGGAGCTGACATATGCTGCCATGGAGAACATGGAGAATATAAACGGTATGATTGTTTTTCCTTTGAAGTCTTTAACGGTAGATGTAATGTAAAACATTCCCGGTACCAATGCAAGGCAATATAAATTAAAGTGCATGATATTACCGATGGTAAGGGAGGTAATCAATACAAAAAGAACCACCTCTACACAGGCAATAACCGTAACTGCTATGTATTTTTTCTTTTTGGCAAGTTCCATAAGTCCCTGATATAAGAAGAAGGACGCAACGTTATACAGTGCCAGAGGCACATTGCCAAAGCATCCGAAAAAGAATGCTATCATAGCGTGGATGGCAGAAATCAATGATAATGTATACATGATTTTCGTTCTGTCAGATATATATTCCTCACCGTTTATTAAGTTTTTTACATAGGTTATAAAATTCTTAAATACGCTGGACATTCACTATACCTCATAAAAAAATATACATATATAGAATAACATTAAACGGGAAGAAAAGAAAGGAAAAAATTTAATATTTGTGTTAAAAATATCAGATTTATATTTCTAAAAAACACTAATTATTCACAGAAAAAATAAGAAGTGAGAAAATGAGAGAAAAAATAAGAAAACAAGAGTAAAAATGAGAAAACATGAAAAATATAAATGTGATGTCGGTTGCAAACAAATACATAAAAAATTATTATAAGTTTCGTGATTAGCACTCATAGAACGAGAGTGCTAACAAAGAATGAGAGAATGTAACAAAAATCAACATAAAAGAAGGAGGCAATTAAAAATGAAGTTAGTACCTTTAGGAGACAGAGTTGTATTAAAGCAGCTCGTAGCGGAAGAAACAACAAAATCCGGTATTGTTTTACCCGGACAGAATAAGGAAAAACCCCAGCAGGCAGAGGTTGTGGCGGTAGGCCCGGGAATTCTTCCTGATGGAAAAGAAATTAAAATGGGTGTTAAGGTGGGAGACCAGGTTATCTATACCAAATATGCCGGTACAGAAGTAAAAATGGATAATGAAGAATATATTCTGGTAAAACAGTCAGATATTCTTGCAATTGTAGAATAAAGATAAGTACTTTTATGAATAATAACCCGGTTCATGGAAGTATTTGCAACAGAGCAGTATATTAATAAAGTAAATTGGAGGTTGTCAAAATGGCAAAAGAAATTAAATATGGTGCAGAAGCACGCGGCGCATTGGAAGCCGGAGTTAATAAACTTGCGGATACCGTAAGGGTAACATTGGGACCTAAGGGAAGAAACGTAGTACTGGATAAGTCCTTCGGTGCTCCATTAATCACAAACGACGGTGTTACCATTGCAAAGGAAATTGAATTGGAAGATTCCTTTGAAAATATGGGTGCACAGCCTGTAAAGGAAGTCGCAACCAAGACAAATGACGTGGCAGGTG
>CAZYVY010000121.1:0-2757 GCA_964651555.1 uncultured Lachnospiraceae bacterium
CAAACAGATTCTTGATTGCGCCACCCAGGCCTTTGCCTTTTTTATTTACTTTATAGTCTTTTGTCAGATTTTTAACTTCTATCACTGCCATAATTTTACTCCGTATTTTTTACATTAACGTTGTTAAAAGTCACTTCTTCCATCGCAATTATTTCTCTGCAACATTCTTACAAATAAATTAGTTTCCCGCACTCTCGTATCTCTTTAACCCGGCATAAAATACCACTGACGCCACGGCAAAGACTATAGCACCAGCTCCTAATGATATAAACGGTGCCGCACCGGGCATAAACGCATCCGTCGAAATGCCCATAAGCTCTGCTGCCGGATAAAAGCTTACCCAGCCAATGGGGATAATGAACGTTAATATAAACTGTACACTCTCCGGATACATTGACAGGGGATACATCGTTGTTTTATCAAAAAGTTCCTGGGTATATCCGCCAAAATCCACAATACTTTTACTCCAAAAACTACTGCTGCCGATAGCAATATACACACCGCCCCTGATAAAAGTTGCTCCCACAAGAATGGCAAGTAACGCCAATACATTCCTTAGGTTGAAAACAAAGCCAACCTGCACGCAACCGTAGATAAACACGCACAATCCCGGGATCAAATCCGTAATGCCGATTAAGTTAAATTGGGTAAAACAAAACTGATATAACACGCTCATCGGGCGGAGCAAATAGCGGTCAAAATCTCCCTCAATCACGGAATACCCCATAAACCAGCCCTGTACAAAGAAAATCATAGACAATGCGTGAGATATAATTGCCAGCCCGTAAAGAAAGGCCAACTGTCCGTAATTCCACCCTGCAATGTCACCGAATTCTTTTACCACAAATTGAATGGTAGCAAAGCCTACAATAAACTGCAACGGATTGGAAATCAGCCATCCGATCATATTCGCGGGATACTCAAAGACCGTTAAAATGCTTAATTTTAAATATTCCAATGTTACACTTGTATAATGCCTGATACTTGAAAACATTTAACTTCCTTTCTCTGTCGTTTCATAACACAATTTCACTGCTTCTGCACTATATAACATACATATAACCATTTTTTTGTTAACATTATGTCAACCGCCCTGTACCATTACTTTCTTAAGGGCATTCTTCTGCAAAACCATAAATAATACAAACAAAGCCACAACCCAAATTGCCTGAATTCCAAGCCTTGGCATAATATTACTCATCTCTTCCTTGCCGATATAAATATCCAACGGCAACTGATAAATGTACACAAAGGGCAGGCAATTTAAGATCGATGCCAGCCAATCAGGGAAGAACCACAAAGGAATAATACTTCCTGATAAAAGCCTGATTAAATGCTTTTTCACCTGTAAAAGCGGGCTCATATTGATTGTCACAAATGCCCACATGGAAAAACATGCCGCCAGCAACCAATGAATCAAATATGCCATCACAAGACTTAAAACAAACAAAAGAAACGCTGTTATATTTGCAGGTTTTGGCACCGCAATAAAAATGCTCCCGATTAACACAATGGGCAACAAATTTTGAAAACAAAGGGCCGTCAATTTACCCAAATCTTCGAAAAAGAAAATACCGTAGAGATTAATAGGTTTTAACATTTCTACTGCAATGGTTCCCTTCTCCACGCTACGCATAACCCTTTGCTCCACGTCATTCATAAAAAATACCGACATCGCCGTAGATACAACGGTATATATATACATCTGTTCTGCCGCAACTCCTTGCACCACTGTTTCACCGGCATACAAAGCCCGCCAGAAGAACGCAGCCGCAAACATAATAATGCACTGCATCAGAATATTACCGTACACATCATAGTGGTATGCCAGACTCTTCTGGATACGAATTTTATAAACATAAAAATATGCAGTTATACTTTTACGTATGCTCATACGTCTGCTTCTCCTTTCTTGTATAACTTAAGACTTCATGAAACTCACAAAATCACAAAATGATTATCATATAAAAATACAAAGACGGCGCTATTCAATCCCCTTGCGTATTTGCGTAGGTGTACATCCTCTGTACATTTTCAACGATTCCGCAAAATAACTTGCGCCCGACATCCCTACCTCATAGGCAATTTCCGTCACTGACAGGTCCGTATCCTTTAACAGTTGTACGCCCTTCTCCACGCGATAATATCGCAAATATTCCATAGGCGACATATTGGTATATCTTCGGGATAGCTCCGTACACTTATTTTTTCCGATGCCTGCATTTGCACAGATATCATTTAAGGCTATTTTTTTGTCATAATTCTTGTATAAATAGTCAAGCATCTTCTTGATTAAAATCAGATTCTCATCCTTATGGGGTTCTTCCGCTTTTATATCAACATTTCTGTATAATTCTCCCCACAAACGATAGACTGCCGATAAAATATCTGCCTCACCGCTCTCCTGCAGGGAATAATCGTATACGTCTTTGACACTTGAAAGCACTGACTTTTGCCAGGGCACCTGTTCACTTAATAAAAGATAAGCCCATTCCTTGGCATTTAATATGGGATTCACCATTTTAGATGCCATATGTTCCGTGGAACAAAGAACGGTCGGTGGAAAAATTACGCACAAAAGCGTACAACCCAAATTGGCATTGCAAATCAGATGCATATGCTTTGCATTTACAAAGATCCCTTCGCCGGCCTTCATCACAATATGCTCACCGTCTATCCAGTATCCGATATCACCCGAAAGCACATAAATAAACTCCAAATCCTCGTGCCAATGCAAGGAGATATCCGAAAAATGAG
>CAZYVY010000122.1:0-2745 GCA_964651555.1 uncultured Lachnospiraceae bacterium
CGGCTGATTGGAGACAATCAGTTTTTTTTGTGTTTTAAAATAAATAGTGAGGTATTTAATGTTATTTTTAGAATCAATAAGATTTGGAATTGTGTTGTGTCTAAAAAGTTAATATAATATAAAAGCATAGTAATTAAAAATAAAGAATTTAAATAATGCATAATGATAAGAAAAAAGATAAGGAAAAAATAATTTAAAAGGTAAAAGATAAAACCGTAAATTATATTAAAACAAACTAAAGGAGAACAAATATATGTTGTTAATCGGAACAAAAGAAAATGAATAAAGTACCTATTATGATTACATTTTATAATCAGACCAATATCGTGGATGTAAATGTAGCAAAAATGACTGACGAATTTTCGAAGACGGATTATGAAAAGTTTAACAAATCATTATGTCAGTATTTGGACAGTATAGAATTGGCTATGTATCGATAATATTATAATAAACACATAATATGCATGGGTTAAAAGTGACAAGTAGTAGGGATTTAATGGTAGATAACAAGTAATAAGCTAGGTAATTTATAATAAGTAATACTTAATCGATGATTTATATATTTTATAATAATACATTAATGGAGTAGTAAATGTCAGAACAGAAGTTTTATATGGATATAAATGAAGAAGAACAGAAAGAGCGTGCCATTCTGGTTGGGGCTGACTTTGACAATATGGAGGATTTTGACCTCTATATGGATGAGTTAAAGCAGCTTGCCAGGGCTTGTAATATGGAAGTGGTTTGTATCATCACTCAGAAGCTTGATATGCCCAATAAGGCAACCTTAATCGGTCCGGGTAAGGTAGAAGAGGTAAAAGAATCTGCGGTCATGTTGGATGCGGACATTGTGATTTTTGCCCAAACTTTATCGCCTTCACAACTTCGAAATCTCCAGAACCAGTTGCATATCGCCATTATGGACAGAACTTCACTTATTTTAGAAATATTTTCAAAAAGAGCCAGAACCCGTGAGGCTAAAATACAGGTAGAAGTGGCAAGATTACAATATACATTACCGCGTCTTGTGGGCTTACACGAAGCCTTAAGCCGTCAGGGTGGCGGCAGCGGCAGTGTGAGTAATAAGGGTTCCGGTGAGAAGAAGTTAGAACTTGACAGACGCTATCTTGAGAACCGTTTGGCACAGCTTCGCAGGGAATTAAAAGATTTGGAAGAAAACCGTCAGGTGCAGCGTAAACGCCGTGAAAAAAACGGTGTTTTTCGTGTGGCTTTGGTTGGTTATACAAATGCCGGAAAATCTACGCTTATGAATGCTTTTATCGACTATGGTAATAAAGGCGATGATTTTGACAAGGATGAAAAAAAGGTATTTGAAAAGGACATGCTTTTTGCAACCCTGGATACCACTGTGCGAAGAATTGAGCCCGAAGGAAAGATACCTTTTCTTTTAACGGATACTGTAGGGTTTGTAAGTCATTTACCTCATGCCTTGGTGGAAGCCTTTCATTCGACCTTGGAGGAAACCAAGGATGCGGATGTTTTATTGCACGTGGTGGATGCTTCGGATGTCAATCATGAGGAACAGATTGATATTACAAGAGAAGTGTTAAAAGATTTGGAGGCCGGCAGTATTCCGGCAATTTACGTGTATAATAAGGCGGATGTGCTTTTTGCACCGGAGGAGTTGCCCAAACGCATCGGAAATAAAATATATATGAGCGCAAGTATGCAAATCGGAATGGAAGAATTACTTCAGATGATTCAGGAAGTGTTTATGAAAAATTATATTGCATGCGAACTTTTAATTCCCTATAAAGATGGCGCAAGTTATTCACACTTAAAGCAGAATGCCCAAATTACGGAAGAAGAGTACGCTGAAGAGGGGATTCGCATTAAGGGGAAGCTTCTGAAAGAAGACTGTATGCGGCTGCAGGAATATTTGGTTAAGTCATAAATTGTATGAACTTTTTATTACCAAAGCAGACAATTAATCACAGCATTTTTTATTTATTTTTTCTCCCTTTTCTGATTTTTGTTGCTGGCTAATATGCACCAAGTTCGTCAACCCAAACTGAATAAATTGCTCCAAATTTCAGTACAATTTGAGTAAGCCTGTCCCAAGTGGTGGATGGGCTTATTTTTCTGTCCAAAAATGTGTGAAACTGCTCTTTAATGTTTAGTACTACCCGATTACCAGCCTAATTTTTATAGGAAGTATAAATATTATATTTCTTATGTAAGGAAGGTAACGGGTATGGTACGAGCAAAGAAAACGAATGTCAATAATACAATCAATATAAAGTCCCTACCAGTTCAATGTCACATTGGAGCATCTAAGTTTATCAATGATGATTGGGGTACAATGGCATTTAGTATTCCAAGAAATCAGATACAGAATAAATTTGCAGACCCAGAACTTATATCTAATGATGTTCTGGTGGTTGCAGAAGAACAAAGACCTCAATGGCAATGTAAAGTGTGGCAAATTATCTGATATCATAACCGGCAAGGTAGATATGAGTGAAAGAGCGAAAATGACCAGAATCACCATTGATAGTTTAGCAGGCCGTGAGTTACCAATCGACACCAAAGGCTTCTATCCAAAGACGGCATAGGTTTAAGGGCTAGGCGAATTTTGGGAGTGTTTAACAGCACTCTCTGTTTGCCATACAATGAAACAGACATTTTGGTATATAAAAGTAGAATTTTTTATATAAAATGAAAAGTAGAAGCATTCACAAAAACAGCATTATATGCTAAAATGTTTTCGTATATCAACGCATT
>CAZYVY010000123.1:0-2359 GCA_964651555.1 uncultured Lachnospiraceae bacterium
TAAGGGATTATGCGAGTATTAATGAATTAATTTGCCTTTCAAATATGGAAAATATCAATGCGGTATTAATTGAGGATGGATTAAGTCAGAAAGAGCGATTGATAAAGTTGAATAAGATTGCGATACATCAGATGTCTATTTTGGAAACACAGACAACAACAGTACTAAAATAGTTTTAATTCCCCCGAATTCGGGGGAATTAGAATCATAGAGATACTGATTCTCGGAATGAGGATGTATGTCGATAGATGGAGAGTGTTTCTTTATTTGTAAAGATGATTTCCCTTATGAACTATTGATGAGGGAAAAAACAAGGGAAAAGCGAAAATTACATAGATGGCAGTTGGCAGGAAATCCCGTAAATATTGGGAAAATAGAGAAATACTCGAATTAATTTGAAGTTGGTGGTGATAATTATAATGATAGTCGGAGTGATTCAGGCAAGTTCACAGACAAATAAAAACAGTATTTTATTTGATGCTGTAAAAGAATATGCTACAGGACATGAAGTGGTTAATTTTGGTTGTCTTCCGGATGATATCATAAAATTTTCATATATTGAGATATCGATAGAAATTGGTATTCTTCTTGCAAGTAAAGCTGTTGATTTTGTTGTGACAGGATGTTCATCTGGACAGGGAATGATGTTGGCGTGTAATAATATGCCCGGAGTTATCTGCGGATATGCTCCCACACCTAAGGATGCATACTTATTTGCACAAATAAATAATGGAAATGCTATTTCGTTACCTTTAGGCGAAGAATACACCTACTCTGGAAGTGAAAATTGTAAGAAAACTATTGAAATGTTATTTTGTGAATCGTTTGGACAGGGATATCCTAAAGAACAGTCAATAAGAAAGATTAGCGACACAAAATTGCTTAAGTCTGTAAAAGAAAAGTCTCAAGTTGATTTTATTACGCTATTGGAAAAGCTTGATGAAAGTTTGATTACAAAGGTTTTACAAAAGAACAATGTGTTTGATTATGTCCTGAATAATGGTACTGACATTGCTATTATTAATTGGATTAAACAACACATATAATTTTAGTCTGTATGAGAGATTGATAAAAAGAGAAAACTTTCAGTTTATCAGAGCGACAAATCCAAATTTAGTTCAATAATTTACCCTTAACAAAAAGTCTAAAAGGGAGCCAAGACCATCGTCTTTGCTCCCTTAAATCATGCACTTCTAATATATCAAATAATACAAACCTACTTCCAAAACTTCTTCTTTTTATTATCCTTCTCTTTCGGCTCAGTACCATCCTTATTCTCAGCCGCTTTTTTGCCTGCATTCAGACTGTCTCCGCTTTCTGCATCAAACTTTTTGAGAAGTTCTTTTGCTTCACTTGAAAGTTTGTCAGGCACCTGAACAACCAATGTAACGTAGTGGTCACCGCGCACATCTTTATTGCGGAGTGAAGGTACACCCTTTCCTTTCAGACGAACTTTTGTGTCTGTCTGGGTTCCGGCTTTCACATCATAGATAACTTTACCATCCACGGTGTCGATTACAACCTCACCGCCCAGTGCTGCTACTGCAAAAGACATGGGTACGGTAGAGTAAATATGATAATCCTGACGTTGGAAAATAGGATGACGACCTACGAGAACCTCTACCAGCACATCTCCTCTTGGCCCGCCATTGGTTCCGGGTTCGCCAAGTCCGCTTAAACGTTTGCACTGTCCGTTATCAATACCTGCTGGAATATCTACAGAGTAGCGTTTCTTCATTGACACATAACCTGTTCCGCGACAGTCGTTACATTTTTCTTTAATAACCTTGCCGTTTCCCTGGCAATCAGGACAAGTCTGCACATTACGCACAGTTCCAAAGAAGGACTGCTGGGTAAATACAACCTGACCCTTACCGCCACACTTTGTACAGGTTTCAGGATTGGTGCCGGGTTTTGCACCGGAACCGTGACAAGTTTTACATTCTTCTTTTACATTAAGCTCGATTTCCTTTTCACAGCCGAATACTGCCTCTTCAAAAGTAATGCGGATGCTGGTACGAAGGTTTGCGCCCTTCATGGGGCCATTACTTCTTCCGCCACGGCTCCTGCCACCTCCGAAAAAGTCTCCGAATATATCGCCGAATATATCACCAAAGTCAGCACCGCTAAAATCAAATCCGCCAAATCCACCGGCGCCGCCGCCATTTTCAAATGCGGCATGGCCAAACTGGTCATACTGACGTTTCTTTTCAGGGTCACTTAATACGGCATACGCCTCAGAAGCTTCCTTAAATTTCTTCTCAGCCTCAGCATCACCCGGATTCATATCCGGGTGATACTTTTTGGCTAATACACGATATGCTTTTTTAATGGCGGCTTCGTCTGCGCTTTTATCCAC
>CAZYVY010000124.1:0-2167 GCA_964651555.1 uncultured Lachnospiraceae bacterium
ATGGAAAAGAAGTTTATTACAAGGTATCCGAAACCGAAGGGTGTGATTTGCTGCACAAAACAGTTGAACAGGTGATGGAAATTGCTTGTCCGGAAACATCCGTAGATTACAATAGCTCTACCGAAGAAATCATTTACCGCATACATGAGTATTTACTGGAGCATCTTGCAGATAGAGTTACCATCGAGGACTTATCAAAACAGTTCCTAATGAATCCCACTACATTAAAGAAAGTATTCAAGAATGTTTACGGCACATCCCTTGCGGCACATATGAAACAGCACCGCATGGAACACGCAGCAAACCTGTTAAAAGAAACGGATATGACTATTGCGCAAATTGCGCTTGCTGTTGGTTATGAAAGCCAAAGCAGATTTACGGCTGCGTTTAAGGAAACATATGATGTGCTTCCGACAGCATATCGTAAAGGGAAATAGACATACCGCCCGTGGGATTTCTCCCACGGCAATAGTGTCGACTGTATTTTCGTCATAAGCCAAATCTGCCTTAAATGGTTCTCCATTCAGAATTAGATAGCTGCGCTTTATCTGTGGTTCACCACACCTATACGTTTCCCTGTCACTAACTCATTCTGTACAAAATATCCTCGTAAACTGCTTAATCAGCCTAAATAATATCAGCTATACTTTTCACTCCTTTACATCATTATTTGACCAAATTTCCCCATTTTTTACTCTTTTGCATCTCTAAAATTGGGCATAAAAATAGGGCAAAAACCAGCCATTTTTGCGCCTAATTTTCGCCCAAATCAACTTGTTGATTTTAATCACTAACATCTTGTGGTTTTTATATGCTATTTCTTTAAATTTCCACAATACTGCATCTTTATTACTGTTTCAACGTGCACCGTAACCCCAAAAAAGATGCTACATAAATAGCAGCCTCTCTTCACACAACGCACCATGTTTCCATCTTAAATTATATAAATTGTTACAGCAAATTTTTATATATTTGTTTGCTAAGCATCTCGTAAAGTTTCATTTTATTACTCTTTTCAAGTAGTAATATTACATTATAAACTTTCTTGAACTAAAGCAATAAACGCCTGTGGATTGATAATATGATTTCCATTCTCATTAACATAGCAGGATTCATACAACAAACCTCTCATTGTATCTGCATCTAAATCAGGATTTACCTGCCATCCTAGCGCAAGAACACCTGCCACATATGGCACAGCCCAACTCTGTCCTCCCCAACCATCGTATCCATAATAATATTGACCCTCTAGATATGCGCAAGCACGTGTTCTATAATTAGCTGGTGCAAAAATATACCTATCCCATTCGTCAGAAGCATAGTCTCTCCCACCATTCGGAAAACCAACCTCAAAAGCAGTTACATCCTCTGGATTTTTAATATCATAATTTCCACCCCACACTATTCCAGTATCCTCTGCATTGGTTCGACAATCCAATACTAAAATCCCTTCTTCTTGTGCTTTCAGAACAGCCTCATTATATAATTCATAATTTTCAAACCAGCCCTCCTCTGGTGCAGCTGAAATAGAAACCACTTTGATTTTCTCATCCTCTGGCAAATTCTGATTCTGTTCTACCACCCAGTTTAAACACTCTGCAAAATAAGTTGCATCTCTTTCTCCAGAAACCACTCCAGCAAAATAAACCTTGGCATCAGGTGCAACTCCAATTGTTTCCCCTGCCAAAATACTCATAACTGCAGGTGCATGCATAGAGCCAACTACTTCTACTCCCTTCAAGTCCTCACCGACAGCCTCATAATATGCAGTAACATTCTCTATATACTCTGGATGTTCCAAAAGAAGATTCTGGTCTATAATTGCAACATTTACTCCTTCCCCGGTAATCCCTTCTGCATGAAGTTCTCTTACTCCCAATCCAGGATTTTTCCCCGCTTCAAGTACTTTCTCCTGCGTATCCTCTGCATCTTCAAATACAGCACAGTCCCATGTATAAGTGTAAATATCTTCTTCTATAAAAATGTCTTTACTAACGATAAGCCCACTTACACTATCATCTAAGCCTAATTCCTTTAGATTTGCATATGGTTGTAATACAATATCCGATTTCTCTGTCAGGTTCTCAGTTTCTACAACAATTTCAGTCATATCTGCTGATATTTCTTGCTCGGTCTCCGTTTCCTTCACTAACATTTTATTAGAATC
>CAZYVY010000125.1:0-2108 GCA_964651555.1 uncultured Lachnospiraceae bacterium
TAAGGATTTAAACAGTCTGCCTGCCGTATTAACAACGGAGATTTTAGAGAAGTATCCGGATATTACATATTGGACAGATACTCTGGAAGAAACATTTCAGAAGTATGTAACATCTTCTGAAACGGAGTATGTGCCCACGTTTGTATGGACATTGGATTATGAAGGTGTAACCTTTTATTTCGGTAATTATGAAATCGGAAGCTATGCGGATGGTTTGCAGGTTGTGACTATTTTTTACAAGGAATATCCGCAGTTATTGGAAGATGGATTTTTTACCGGTGTATCTTCGGATTACGTTTTAAAACTGTCAGGCTGGTCCGAAGGAAGCGATGTTGATTTGAACGGTGACGGTGTTAAGGATTACATAGCGGTAACCCGGAATTACAGCTCGGAGCCCGGGGTGGATTATAGCGAGTCGTATAATATTACGGTAAATGGGAATACGATAACCCGGGAGACTTATTGCTATGAATTGGAAACCTATCTGGTAAAAGCAGAAGATAAATATTTTCTTTATGTCAAACGTAAAATCGAGAATGATTACGAGAGTGTATGTGTATTTCATATTACGGAAAATTCAGTAGAATATGTCGGTGAGTTTTCCGGTGGTTTTCTGTCATTTACCAATTCACTGGATTTTGAACTGACAAAGCGTATGGATTTATTGAGTACTTATTCTGCTGTGGCAAAATGTTATGTTGGCGCTGACGGTATGCCGGTAGAAAAAGAAGGAGTATATATCATTACTAATCCCCTTACCCTTACCTCTACTGTGGAGATTTCGGCAGATTTGGTGGATGAAAACGGTAATTTAACCGGAGAAACTGCCACATTTCTTCCGGGTACGGATTTTACCCTTCAGAGAACAGATGGCAAAACCTATGTAGACGTATTATCGGGAAATGGACAGTGGTGCAGATTTTACACTACATCAGACTGGCCGCCTACCGTAAACGGAATGGATGCAACAAGCAGTTTTGAAATGTTGTGGTATGCAGGTTAAATGATATTTTGGATAGAGTGTAGAAGAAATTCAGCATTCTATCCATTTTTTTCGTGATATTTCGACTTTAAAATGCTTGCATGAATAACATCTTTTTAGTAGAATAAATGTGTATACGTATGTGCAGGGGCAGATACGTATCAGGATAAAAAAATTAATCGGAGGTTAGTACAGTGGCACAGGTTGGTATTGTAATGGGTAGCGATTCGGATATGCCCGTAATGGCGAAAGCCGCAGAAATGTTAGAGGAGTTTGGTATTTCTTATGAAATGACCATCATATCCGCACACAGAGAGCCGGACGTATTCTTTGAATATGCGAAGACCGCAGAAGAAAAAGGTTTTAAGGTAATTATTGCGGGAGCAGGTATGGCAGCACACTTACCCGGTATGTGCGCGGCAATCTTTCCCATGCCGGTTATCGGTATTCCCATGCATACAACATCTTTGGGAGGAAGAGACTCGTTGTACTCGATTGTACAGATGCCTTCCGGAATTCCTGTGGCAACCGTGGCAATTAACGGTGGAGCAAACGCAGGCATTCTTGCAGCAAAGATTCTTGCAACTTCAAACCCCGAATTATTGGATAAAGTAAAAGCATATGCACAGTCTTTAAAAGAAGGTGTGCAGAAGAAGGATGCAAAATTACAGGAAGTAGGATTCCGTAATTACAGCAAGTAAAATTAGGAGGCAGATAAAATGGATTACAAAACAGCGGGTGTTGATATTGAAGCCGGATACAAATCAGTGGAGTTAATGAAGAAGCATGTAAAAGAAACCATGAGACCTGAAGTATTGGGTGGTCTTGGCGGATTTTCCGGAGCATTCTCTCTTTCAAGCATTAAAGATATGGAAGAGCCTGTTCTTTTATCCGGTACTGACGGATGCGGAACCAAGGTGAAACTGGCAATTATTATGGACAAACACGATACAATTGGTATTGACGCGGTAGCAATGTGTGTAAATGACGTAGCATGTGCAGGCGGTGAACCTTTGTTTTTCTTAGACTATATTGCTTGCGGTAAGAATATCCCTGAAAAGATTGCAACTATCGTAAGCGGTGTGGCAGAAGGCTGTAAGCAGTCAGGCTGTGCGTTAATCGGTGG
>CAZYVY010000126.1:0-2053 GCA_964651555.1 uncultured Lachnospiraceae bacterium
TATGAAGAGAGAGACGCGGCAAAGGATTGCGACAGACTGTCCTTCTTCTTAGGTCCCCACGCGCCTTATACCTGCGATGAAGCCTTCTTAAATATCGTGGCAGAAGAAGCTGCCAAGAATGATATGGGTATTCATATTCACTTGTCTGAAAGTCGTACAGAAATTGAGAATTGTCAGAAACAGTATGGTTGCACACCCATTGAGCTTGCCCGCAGAAGCGGTATTTTTGACCGTCCTACCGTTGCGGCCCATTGTGTGCATGTAACAGATGAAGATATTGCTATTTTAAAAGATAAAAAGGTCAGCGTGGTAACCAATCCCGCCAGCAATATGAAGCTTGGAAATGGTTTTGCCCCCGTGCCCAAAATGCTTGATGCAGGCGTAAATGTCTGCCTTGGTACTGACGGAGCGGCGAGCAACAATACCTTGAATATGTTCCACGAATTGAGCCTTTTAACCCTGATTCATAAGGGCGTGGGCGAGACTGCCCAGTGCATTAGCGCCAAGGAAGGCTTTAAGATTGCTACCATCAATGGTGCAAGGGCACTTCGTATGGAAGATTCCATCGGTTCCATTGAAGAAGGAAAGAAGGCGGATTTAGTGATTCTTAATACCAATACTCCTTCTTTTATGCCAAACAATAATCTGATCGCAGGTCTTGCGTATTCAGCAAACGGTTCGGAAGTGGAAACAGTGATTATTGACGGTAAGATTACCATGGAAAACCGTCAGGTACTGACTATGGATGAAGAGAAGATTTATTACGAGATTAATCGTATTATCAGCCGTATGGGACTGGATAAGAAAGTATACTAAAAGAAAAATTTTTTATAAGGATTAGTCCGGATGAGAAAGCGCGATATAGCTGTAAACAGTTATTTGGCGCTTTTTATTTTGTACAAAATAAAATTGGATGGGAAAGAAAGTCTTTTCTTGCATGCATAATAAACACTTGCGAATGGGCTTGAAATATAATAAAATATAGGATAAAGTGAGGTATTTTGTAATGAATATAGATCAATGTTTCGAACTTGAGAAATTTAGCCGTTATATTTCAACAATGCGTCCGTTGTTAAACAAGAGGGCTCTTTTTTCTGATACCACGGCTGACTACATTTCGCCCGTTGAACCAAAGGTGGGAGAGACCGTCACCATTCGTTTCAGAACAGGCCGTAATAATGTGGATATGGTTAATCTTGTGATAAAAGATGAAAAAGTCGGTATGACCAAAATTTCCCAGGATGAACAGTTTGATTTTTATGCGTGTGAACTTCCGGTAGGGGAAGACGAGCTTCAGTATTATTTTGAAGTCAAAGTTGGCAAACTTCGTTGTTTTTATAATATGCGTGGTGTAACGCGGGAACTTCAGGATTATTATAATTTCCGCATTATTCCCGGATTTTCAACCCCCGATTGGGCGAAGGGTGCGGTTATGTATCAGATTTATGTGGATCGCTTTTATAACGGTGATCCCACCAATGATGTTGAAACCAGGGAATACATGTATTTAGGCGATTATTCACAAAAGGTAGAGGATTGGAATAAATATCCTGCCCAGATGGGTGTTCGCGAGTTTTATGGTGGTGACCTTCAGGGTGTTTTGGATAAAATGGATTACCTTGAGGATTTGGGTATTGATGTTATTTACTTTAATCCTATTTTTGTATCGCCTTCCAATCATAAGTATGATATTCAGGATTATGATTATATCGACCCCCATATCGGTAAAATTGTAGAAGATGAAGGTGAACTTTTAAATGAAGGCCAGCGGGAAAACCGTTATGCCACCAAATATATTAACCGAATTGCGAATAAAAAGAATCTGGAAGCCAGCAACGAGTTATTTGCGAAAGTGGTGGAAGAGGCACATAAGCGCGGCATGAAGGTTATTTTGGATGGTGTATTCAATCACTGTGGTTCCTTTAATAAATGGCTGGACAGAGAGCGTATTTATGAGGAACAGCAGGGCTATAAAAAGGGTGCATTCGTAGACCGTGACAGTGAGTATCATGATTACTTCCGTTTTCATCAGGAGCAGTGGCCCTACAATACA
>CAZYVY010000127.1:0-1900 GCA_964651555.1 uncultured Lachnospiraceae bacterium
TATGACCCCAGAAATGCTTATTTTGAGTGTATCCATGAGATGAAGCTTATCGTTGACCTTATTTATCAGAGTGGTTTTGCAGGAATGCGTTACTCCATCTCCAATACAGCAGAGTATGGTGATTACGTAACAGGTCCCAAGATCATCACAGAAGATACCAAGAAAGCGATGAAGAAGATTTTGAGCGATATCCAGGATGGTACTTTTGCTAAGGAATTCTTATTGGATATGTCAGACGCAGGAAGCCAGGTACACTTCAAGGCTATGCGTAAGCTTGCGGCAGAGCATCCTTCAGAGGTTGTAGGTGAAGATATCCGTAAGCTTTACAGCTGGAATGGTGAAGATAAACTCATTAACAACTAATACTTAGTTGTTATATGTGATGCGCAGCTCGCGGCGAGGAAGTAATTGCAGAGCAATCCGCTCGCGCGCGAAGATTGTGCATTGCACAATCTATATAGATAGGAGGATTCAAAAATGTTTAGTGATTCCTTAAAAGCAGGCCCTCAGAATGCGCCTCACAGAGCGTTGTATCATGCCTTGGGCCTGACTGATGAAGAAATTAAGCGTCCTTTGGTAGGTATTGTCAGCTCATATAATGAAATCGTACCGGGACATATGAATATCGATAAAATTGTGGAAGCAGTCCGTATGGGCGTAGCCATGGCAGGAGGAACACCCATTGTGTTCCCCGCCATTGCGGTTTGCGACGGTATTGCTATGGGTCATAAGGGAATGAAGTATTCCCTGATTACCCGTGATTTGATTGCAGATTCTACGGAAGCCATGGTAAATGCCCATGGTTTCGATGCCTTGGTTATGGTGCCTAACTGTGATAAAAACGTGCCCGGCCTTTTGATGGCGGCAGCGCGCCTTAACATTCCTACGGTATTTGTAAGTGGTGGTCCCATGCTGGCAGGACATATTGATGGTGCTAAAACCAGTTTTTCATCCATTTCAGAGGCAGTAGGTGAATACAATGCCGGCAAAATTTCCTTAGAGAAGCTTCATGAGTATGAGTGCAAGACCTGCCCCACCTGTGGTTCCTGCTCCGGTATGTATACCGCAAATTCCATGAACTGCTTAACAGAGGCTCTCGGTATGGGCTTAAAAGGTAACGGCACTATCCCCGCAGTATATTCAGCTCGTATTGAACTGGCAAAGCATGCAGGTATGGCTGTTATGAAGATGCTTGAACAGAATATCCGACCTTTGGATATTATGACGTTAGATGCTTTTTATAATGCGTTGACTGTGGATATGGCGCTTGGTTGCTCTACTAACAGTATGTTGCACCTTCCTGCCATTGCCCACGAGTGCGGCATTGAAATTAATCTTGATATTGCCAATAAAATCAGCGAAAAGACCCCTAATCTCTGTCATCTTGCACCTGCAGGAAGAACCTATATTGAGGAATTGGACGAGGCAGGCGGTGTGTATGCCGTTATGAATGAATTATCTAAAAAGGGTCTGTTGAATACCGATTGTATCACGGTTACCGGAAAAACCGTAGGTGAAAACATTAAGGACTGCATCAACTTAAATCATGATGTGATCCGTCCCATTGAGAATCCTTACAGTGAAACCGGCGGAATTGCCGTACTTCGCGGTAACTTAGCTCCGGACGGCAGCGTTGTTAAGCGTTCTGCTGTTTTACCGGAAATGCTGGTACACGAAGGCCCTGCGAGAGTTTTTGAATGCGAAGAGGATGCCCAGGCAGCTATCAATGCAGGTGAAATTAACCCCGGTGATGTGGTGGTAATCCGTTACGAAGGTCCCAAAGGCGGTCCCGGTATGCGAGAGATGTTAAATCCTACCTCAGCAATTATGGGTATGGGACTTGGCAGCAGTGTTGCCCTGATTACCGACGGACGTTTTAGCGGTGCCACAAGAGGAGCCT
>CAZYVY010000128.1:0-1095 GCA_964651555.1 uncultured Lachnospiraceae bacterium
TTCGAACATTACACGACCCGGCTTAACAACTGCTACCCAGTATTCAATTGTTCCTTTACCGGAACCCATACGTGTTTCAGCAGGTTTAGTAGTTACAGGTTTGTCAGGGAAAATCTTAATCCAAACTTTACCACCACGCTTAATATGACGAGTCATAGCAATACGGGCTGCTTCAATCTGGTTAGATCTAATCCAACAGGGTTCCATAGCAACGATACCATATTCGCCGTAAGAGATTGTGTTACCTCTTAATGCTTTACCTCTCATGCTGCCGCGGAACTGTTTACGACGTTTTACTCTTTTAGGCATTAACATTATTTATCTCCCCCTTCCTGGTTGTTCTTGACGGGAAGAACTTCGCCCTTGTAGATCCAAACCTTGATACCCATTTTACCATAGGTTGTATCTGCTTCAGCGAATCCGTAGTCAATATCTGCACGAAGTGTCTGTAAGGGAATAGTTCCCTCGCTGTAAAATTCTGTACGAGCCATATCAGCACCGCCTAAACGTCCTGATACTGCTGTCTTAATACCAAGAGCTCCTGATTTCATTGTTCTGCTCATGCAGGACTTCATTGCTCTACGGAAAGATACACGGTTTTCCAACTGTGCTGCAATGTTTTCTGCAACAAGCTGTGCATCCTTATCCGGTCTCTTGATTTCCTTAATGTCAACGTTTACTTTCTTGCCTGTCATCTTCTGAAGTTCTTTCTTGGTAACTTCGATGTCAGCACCACCCTTACCGATAACAACACCGGGCTTAGCTGTGTAAACGATAACTTTTACTCTGTCAGATGCTCTTTCGATTTCAATCTTGCTGATTCCAGCTGCATATAATTTCTTCTTTAAGAACTTTCTGATGTTATAGTCTTCTACTAAGCAATCTGCAAAATCAGCTTCTGCATACCACTTAGAGTCCCAATCCTTAATAACACCAACTCTAAGTCCATGAGGATTTACTTTCTGTCCCATACTTTTCCTCCTATTTCTCGTCAAGCACGATGGTAATGTGGCTTAATCTCTTTTCGATTCTGTAAGCTCTACCCTGTGCTCGCGGTCTTACTCTCTTCATTGTAGGTCCCTTGTTTGCATAGCA
>CAZYVY010000128.1:1105-1860 GCA_964651555.1 uncultured Lachnospiraceae bacterium
GCAATGTAGAGGTTATCCACGTTCATGCCGTTGTTGTTTTCTGCGTTTGCAATTGCTGACTGCAACAACTTCTTAATAATGCTTGATGCATATCTGGGATTATACTCTAAGATTGCCAAAGCTGTCTGTACATCTTTGCCTCTGATAGCATCCAGTACGAAACATGCTTTCTGAACAGAAACTCTTGCATAAGATAACTTTGCAAAAGGTCTTGTTTCCTTATTATTGGCATTTCTTTCTCTTTTATATTTAGATCTGCTAATTCCTGTCTTTTCCATGGATAAAAACCTCCTTTCAAATTATCTTACTTTAGATTTCTTTTCGTCTTTTCCATGTCCTCTAAAGGTTCTAGTTGCAACGAATTCTCCAAGTTTGTGTCCAACCATATCTTCGGTTACATATACGGGAACATGCTTTCTTCCGTCGTGTACTGCAATTGTGTGTCCTACGAAGGACGGGAAAATTGTAGAACGACGAGACCATGTCTTAATAACCTGCTTATTACCTGATGCATTCATAGCGTCTACTTTCTTAAGTAAGCTGGCGTCTGCAAAAGGTCCTTTTTTTAATGATCTAGCCATTGTGTTTCCTCCTTATCAACTATGCGGGCTTATTTAATACCGCGTCCATCTCTTCTTCTAACAATAAGCTTATTAGACTGCTTGTTTTTCTTTCTTGTCTTTAAGCCAAGAGCAGGTTTGCCCCAAGGTGTGCAGGGACCGGAACGACCGATACCACACTTACCTTCACCACCA
>CAZYVY010000129.1:0-1836 GCA_964651555.1 uncultured Lachnospiraceae bacterium
TCGAGTTCATGCCTTCTCCTATTGATATCCCTGCTATCAAGGGTGTTGATATGGAAGGTAACGAAGTAGAAAGACATTCTTCTGATGAAGAACCTTTCTCAGCTCTTGCATTCAAGATTATGACTGACCCCTTCGTTGGTAAACTTGCATTCTTCCGTGTATATTCAGGAACAATGAACTCAGGTTCATATGTATTAAATGCAACAAAAGATAAGAAAGAACGTGTTGGACGTATCCTTCAGATGCATGCGAATAAGAGAGAGGAACTTGATAAGGTTTACTCCGGTGATATCGCTGCAGCTGTTGGTTTCAAGGTAACAAGTACAGGTGATACAATCTGTGACGAGCAGCATCCTGTAATCCTTGAATCTATGGAATTCCCCGAGCCCGTTATCGAGCTCGCAATCGAGCCTAAGACCAAAGCAGGTCAGGGCAAGATGGGTGAAGCTTTGGCTAAGCTTGCTGAAGAAGATCCTACATTCCGCGCCCACACAGATACGGAAACAGGTCAGACCATCATCGCAGGTATGGGTGAACTTCACTTGGAAATCATCGTTGACCGTTTGTTACGTGAATTCAAGGTAGAAGCTAACGTAGGTGCACCTCAGGTTGCTTACAAAGAAACCTTTACCAAGGTTGTTGAAGTTGACAGTAAGTATGCTAAGCAGTCCGGTGGTCGTGGTCAGTACGGTCACTGTAAAGTTAAATTCGCTCCTATGGATCCGAATGGCGAAGAAACATTCAAGTTCGAATCTACCGTTGTTGGTGGTGCTATTCCTAAGGAATACATCCCTGCAGTTGGAGAAGGTATCGAAGAAGCTGCTAAATCCGGTATCCTTGGCGGATTCCCTGTATTGGGTGTTCATGCTAATGTATACGATGGTTCTTACCATGAAGTCGACTCTTCAGAAATGGCATTCCACATTGCCGGTTCTATGGCATTTAAGGACGCTATGAAGAAGGGTGATGCCGTACTTCTCGAACCCATCATGAAGGTTGAAGTAACCATGCCCGAAGAATATATGGGTGATGTTATCGGTGATATCAACTCAAGACGTGGTCGTATCGAAGGTATGGATGACCTTGGCGGCGGTAAGATCGTAAGAGGTTTCGTTCCTCTTGCAGAAATGTTCGGTTACTCTACAGACTTACGTTCTAAGACACAGGGTCGTGGTAACTACTCAATGTTCTTTGAGAAGTACGAACCCGTTCCTAAGAACATTCAGGAAAAAGTTCTTGCCGGACGTTCAGATAAGTAGGATATAAAATACTACTTGAAAATCTTTTGATTATTTAATATAATCAAACTTAGCGATATAAAACAAAAAATAAACCAATATTATCTATTTTAACAAGGAGGACTTTAGAAAATGGCTAAAGCTAAATTTGAAAGAAACAAACCCCATTGTAATATCGGTACCATCGGTCACGTAGATCATGGTAAAACAACTTTAACAGCTGCTATTACCAAGACACTTAACGTAAGACTTGGTACAGGTGAAGCTGTTGCATTCGAAAACATCGACAAAGCTCCCGAAGAAAGAGAACGTGGTATCACAATCTCTACAGCACACGTTGAATACGAAACAGAAAACAGACACTACGCACACGTAGACTGCCCGGGCCATGCTGACTATGTAAAGAACATGATCACTGGTGCTGCTCAGATGGACGGTGCTATCCTTGTAGTTGCTGCTACTGACGGTGTTATGGCTCAGACTAAGGAACACATCCTTCTTTCTCGTCAGGTAGGTGTACCTTACATCGTAGTATTCATGAATAAGTGTGATATGGTAGATGATGAAGAGTTATTAGAGTTAGTTGAGATGGAAATCA
>CAZYVY010000130.1:0-1832 GCA_964651555.1 uncultured Lachnospiraceae bacterium
CTACAAAATAGAAGAAATAGCGGATAATACATTTCGGTTTGATGAAAATGGAAGGGCAAACTGTTATCTCGTAGTGGGTAGCGAAAAAGCGTTGCTGATTGATGGCTGTTGGGGGATAGGTGATTTAAAGGGAACAATTCGTACTCTGACAGACAAACCGATTATCGCAGCAGCAACCCATCGTCACCCTGACCATACCTGCGGTTTGCGTCAGTTGGGAGATTATTATGTAAGTGAAAAGGATAATATTCTTTTCAATCGCATATTGGAAAACAGATTGTTTGGAATGGCAATGGTTATGGCAGAAAAACAAAAGATACAGTCATATCATAATAAAAAAATGGGGAAACCATTGCCTCTGCATGATGGAGATATTTTTGATATTGGAAATCGTTACATTGAAGTTCAGGAAATCCCCGGTCATACGGCAGGTTCGGTTATGTTTATAGACCATGCACAGAAACTGATGTTTACAGGAGATGATGTTAATTCAAGATTATGGATGCAGGGCAAGGGCGCTACTTCACTTGAAGAGTGGAAAGTAGGAGCAAAGAAAGTGTTAGAATATATGTCAGAAGGGTATTCTGCATGGACAGGACACCTTAGTGGCAAACAGACACAAGAGCAGCTAACGGAAGTTTATGGACTGGTTGAAGAAATCATTGAGAGAAAAGAGCAACTAAGTAAGAAAGATAGTCCATATCCTAAGAGCGGTATACCGGAAGTTCGATTTAATATACATAGAATAGATTGATAAATTTTAATATACATATTCCTCCAAGCAGCAGAAGGAAAAGGTTAGCGAGAAAGACATAGAAAAGGCTGAAGAGGATTTTGTAGAAGTTTAATAATTTTAAACTGTGGGCATGAAGGGAAAATACTTTTTGCCCGCAGTTTTTATGTTACTAATTATTCGTATTACAAATATAAATTCCTTTTTGTAAAATATATTTGACATTTTTCTATTGCAGGTGTACAATCCAAAATATAAGAGGGCCTTTAATAATGTTATAATTTGAAAGAAAGGGATTTAAAATGAAAAAAAGTATAGCAGGAATTATTGCAGTTGTAATTTTACTGGCACTGATTATTACAAGTGTCATAATAGGGGTATCAGAGGATGAGGATGCATTAGAGGTACTTAATACAGAATTTACAGAAACAGTTTTGGTTGAGAATGGCGAAGCTTTGACCAAGCAGGTGGAGAGAGAGTTTACTGTTGAGAAATCCGGTAAATATGTACTGAATGCAGAGTGGAAGCCGGATGAAGCAGGTATACTTACCGGATGTACAATTACCAACGAAGATGATGAGATAATTTTTGCATCGACGGCAGACTGGTGTACCATGAGTTCTGCGCCTCTTAAAATGGAAGAAGGAAATTACAAACTAAATTTACATTTTATGACAAGTAAAGAACAGTGGCATTTATTCTGGTACAATTATCTTATCAGATCAAACAGAGACAATAGTAATTTTGAAGTAACAGATATTGATTATGAATTTGCAACGGATGGAGAATTTAACATTCCTTTTAAAGTTGTAGTAGAAAAAAAGAGTAAAGCATATATGTTAGGTTTCATGGTAGGTGCGGGGCTTGTGCTTGTAATTACTTTTTTAGCCATAATCTTATTCATGAAAGCAACCATAAAAGACGGCTCTATCAAGTGCAAATACGACGAACGTCAGGAGCTTATGAGAGGTCGTGGATTTAAGTATGCATTTTTCACACTTTTGATTTATAATTTTGTTGTTCCTATGAGTGAGATATTAGAAGTAGAATTGCCGGCAGATAAATATGCCCTTTTTATGATAGGTGCGGTTTTGGCGCT
>CAZYVY010000131.1:0-1821 GCA_964651555.1 uncultured Lachnospiraceae bacterium
GAAGGCATGGGTAATGCCCGAATCCAAATATTCCATTGGCGGGTAGGCAGCTATGTAAAATGGCTGCCTATAATATTAAGTTGAGAAACTTTTACTTCACTTTTACGGTCTAAAAACAATGTTATGAGTACTGAATAATGGACAGTAAAAGATTTAGAATTGGAATCAAGATAGGAAAAACCTATTGAGATTCCTTTTTTTTGGAAGAATGGAGGCTAAATGGAATGTATTTGGTATTGGATTAGGAAATCTCTAAATTGGAACTGGAAGTATTGCAGTAAGTTTTGTCCTACTTGTGAATACTATGAAATCTGTAAAAATGATGAAGTGCTGATGTAGAACCTACTATGTAGCACAATTTAGGAAAGGAGCTGTTGGGTATGAGAATAATGAGTAAAGAATCTTCAAGCAAGATATATCATCGGGCAGAATGTAGATATGCACGAAAGATTTATAAGAGAAATCGTGTTCAGATGAATTGGGAAGATGCGGAATGGAAAGGATATCGTCCGTGTAAATGTTGTGATGGTGGTAAGTTTTTGTATGGGCTGGAAAAAGGTGATATTGAATATTTTGCTGAAAAGCACAATATGAATGTGGATTTGGTAGGACAAATAGTTTATGTAAGAACAGATGTAGGATGTTGGAAGATTGTATATAAGATTAGTAGACAGAAATTTATCCTGTTACATAGAAACTATGCAAAGGGGCGTATTTCTCTTGAAGATGTTGAAAAAATACCTTATCACAGGCAAACAGATATGTCAGAAGCAGGTAGCATTATGAAGTATCTGAAATATATACAGAAACATGATGAATTTAAACAGAATATGCCTGCTGATTATCGTAAGATGCCACAGGATACAAGGAGACAAAAAACATATTACAGGGCAGCACAAAAGAGGGATGAGAGAAAAAGTGCCCGCAGGTTAGATAATCTTTTCGCTATAATTGAGCGTAAAGAAGGCATTAAGGAGTTATCATTTTGTTAATGGAAGAAGTTAAAGAAGATGAAGAAAATGTTGAATAACATCTATTATGAACAGAAGGCAACGAACATACAGTTGCAGAGGTTATCAAATGTTGTGTTGATAGGAATTTTGACGTGCTTAAATCCGGATAACTTTGGTGGTATACAGACTATGATTGGATATGATCCGGCTAATCCGGCATTGGATCAGAATAAACTAATTTTAATGCCTCTCGGAATGTCTTCAAACGGTGCATTTTATCGGTTTTGGCTGTGCCAGTATATTTCGAACCCTGAAAGTTGGAAAACAGATTACGATTATTTGGAATGTGATTCTGAATTTTTGAATGCCGAGGAGAGGGAAACAAAAATTGCAGAGGTGTTGGATGCTTTAGCAGAACCGCTTTTCGACCGTGAGGTGGCGGAAGAATTGTATATGTTGAGAAGCAATCAAGAGAATGCCGCTGAATTTGAGGGAATGTTTATGTATTATTCCCATTCGGGCGGTGTGAGTGCAAAGGCTGAGTTTATTAAGGAGAATGTTGCAATTCACCGCATGTATGACTGGGAAATGAAAAAGAGCGAGGAATATCTGCTTTTTTGCCGTACGGAAGAAGGTATGAAGATATATGCAACAACCGGGGATTCCGGTAAGCTTGGTTTTGGTGCGGGATGCAGGGCTGACGGAGAATATGTGCAGGGTGAGCCTGTCTATACCAATGGAACCGCAATGAATGATAATTTTACGGTGGAAGAACAAATTGCCATCTGCAATTTGCTTGAAAGTAGTGACCTAATATCACGCATTTCACCACAGCAGTTAAAGGAGTATCCGCACCCTCAAGAAACAG
>CAZYVY010000132.1:0-1707 GCA_964651555.1 uncultured Lachnospiraceae bacterium
TAGTGCCGTTTACAGATGCCTTGATCATTTTCTGCATCATCTGCAGCTGACTGATTCTTGTACTGTCCATATAACTACTCATTACAGAATCGGCAAGGATAAAATCAACTGTTTCTTCCAGAGACATTGTTTTACCTGAAATATCGCTGCCAAAATAGAGACGGAAAACCATTTCAATCAGGTTTTTTTCCATTCCAAAGGTTTGGGCAAGTGTCTGAGCATCAAGTCCTGTACCGGATGCAGCAAGCTGTACCATCTGATTCATAGTCTTCAGCTTCGTCTTTTGTTCTTCGCTAAAGTTGTTTGCATAGGCGTCATCACTAAGCACATCACTCACAAGAAACGCAGTAAAGTTTGACAAGGAAATGGTCTTCTGCGGAGCCAATGTGAGGCCAAACATCTGCTGTACCTGCGCCTCTTTAATTCCAAACACCTGCGCAAGGGTTTTAGCATCAAGAGCTGTATCGGATGCTGCCAACTGAATCATCTGATTCATGGTCACCAACTGTGTCTTTTGTTCTTCTGTAAATCCGCTTGCATAGGTTTCGTCGCTAAGCACATCATCTACGAGAAATGCTGTAAAGCCAGGCAACGTCAACGTCTTCTGTGAAGCCAATGTCATTCCAAACAACTGCTGTACATCTACCTCCTTAATTTCAAACAACTGAGCAAGCGTTTGGGCATTAAGCGATGTATCTGAAACAGCCAATTGAACAATCTGGTTTATTTGCTGCAACCTCATGTTTTCCGGAGACAGCTGCAAAGCGGCATTCAAGAACGCCGGTAATGTCATCGCGGTGACAGCAGGATCCTGATTGACGAAAATTGCAGATACCTCATCTTGAGTCATTCCGGTAATTCCCACCATGGCTGTAGCATCCAATTCCTGCCCTGAGACTGCGATTGTAATTAATTTCTCCATCTGCGCAAGCTGCTCCTGCTGCTCCTGCGTGGAATTTGCCATCAGCTGAGCAAGGAAGTCCGGCAGAGTCATCGTCATAGCAGCCACTTCCTGCTGGAAGTCTTCTTTTCCGGAATAATACAGGAAATACAACTGGCTGATTGTTACTTCATCCATTCCCAATGTCTGTGCCATCTGCGTAATTGACAATTCCTGACCGGAAGATGCAAGAGCTATCAACTGCTCCATCCGCGCAAGCTGCTCCTGCTGCTCCTGCGTGGAATTTGCCTTCAGGAGAGCAAGGAAGTCCGACAGAGTCATTGTCATGGCAGCCACTTCCTGCTGGAAGTCTTCTTTTCCGGAATAATACAGGAAATACAACTGGCTGATTGTTGCTTCATCCATTCCCAATGTCTGTGCCATTTGTGCGGTTGTCAGACCCTGATTGGATGCAGCCATCTGAATCAACTTATCCATTGTTTTTAACTGCGTTTTTGTATCTTCATCAAACGAAGAACCAAACATAGGATCATTAAGCAAATTGTTACTCAGGAAGCCGGTGAACTGAGCAAGTGTCATCGTTTTATCACTGACATCCTGGGCATTATGGAGAACAAAGATGGTCTTGACCAAGGATTCATCAATTCCGAGCATAGAAGACAGCTCGGCGGTGCTTCTCTGTGTCTGCAACGCTGTCTTATCGGTAAAGGAAGCCAACGTCTTGATTTGATCCATCGTGCTTTCATCCAGGTAGGAAGAAAATGTGGGATCGTTGGCTATATCGTTTTGTAAGAAGGCCACAAATT
>CAZYVY010000133.1:0-1650 GCA_964651555.1 uncultured Lachnospiraceae bacterium
GCAAAGGGTATCTGTAATATATCCCTTACCGTAAATTACCTGTTCTTTATCTCCAAGAACCATACTTGTGTACTTGTCATTAACATTAACAACAACCGTTGTAATCTCCGGGTGTTCCTTGCGCAGTGCTTTAACAAAATTATTCTTTGAAGGCATGACAGGGGATGCTAACACCAGTACTATCATTATCTCACCACTGTTATGTCCCACTCTTACCAACACATGCCGAAGAAGACCATATCCCGTATTCTCATCGTAGGTTTTGATTTTAAAAGAGCGAAGCAGATTGCGGATAGTCACGATAATGGCATCTGCCTTTTCATTCTCTATCAGACAGGAGTCCACAGGTACTATCTCATGCGTTCCCGCACGGTATATACCCGATATAGGACCTCTCCTACTCATTCCAAAGGCCGCATGAACCTTATTACGATAGTGGAAAGGATTATCCATACCAATAACCTTATCAGGCTTCACATAAGGTTTTAAAAGCTTTGTAAGCTGCTCCTGTTTACGTTTTAACTGTTCTTCATAAGGCACATCAATCCACTGACATCCGCCACATCGCTTTGATGCCGGGCATATACTTTTGTTTTTTGTTTGTTTTTCATACATAAAAAGGACCTCTGTATTCTGTGATTTAAATAAATTCCTTAACAGATATATTACTACAAAATCACAAACTACAAAAGTCCATTTTATTCCTTATTCACTTAATCTGCCATCAATAATATTTACAATTCTTTTTGCAGACCGGGCAACATTCAAATCATGTGTAATCATAACTATTGTGTTTCCCATATCATTCAATTCCTGAAAAAGCTTCAATACTTCCTTTCCACTGGCTGAATCCAATGCTCCCGTTGGCTCATCGGCAAGCAAAATTGCAGGATTACCTACCAATGCTCTTGCAATTGACACACGTTGCTTCTGACCTCCTGAAAGTTCGCTCGGTTTGTGCTCCAAACGATGCGAAAGTCCCAACAAATCAACGATTTCTTTACATTTTGCCTCAGCTTCTTTATACACCATTCCACGCATAATCAACGGCATAACTATATTTTGCATAACATTATATGTAGAAATCAACTGATAGTTCTGAAAAATAAATCCTATCTGCTTATTACGCACTTCTGTTAAATTGTCCTCCGGTGTATCATGAATAGCCACACCATTCAAAAAATACTTTCCGCTATCCATAACATCCATGCAACCGATAATATTCATCAACGTAGTTTTTCCTGAACCTGATGGTCCTAATATAGCTACATACTCACCCTTTTTCACGGAAAAGCTGACATCCTGTAATACCGGCACTTTTTCTTCTCCTAGCAGATATCCTTTATTAATGTTTTCCATACGTATCATCGTAGCATAATTCTCCTTATCCGATAATCCAAATTCCTACAACGGTCTGCTCATCTCCATTATTTTCCATAAGCATTGCTATAGAATCGCCTGCTGCCAATCGTGAAAAAGTAGTTACTGTCCCAAGCTTAGTTGTAACTTCAGTTCCAACCGGAATAAGAATAGTCTGGGTTTGAGGTTGGGACATCTCGCCACGCTCCGGCATTTCGCCGTCTTCTCCCATCTGCGGCATCTCGCCACGCTCCGGCATCTCGCCGCCTTCTCCCATCTGAGGCATCTCGC
>CAZYVY010000134.1:0-1643 GCA_964651555.1 uncultured Lachnospiraceae bacterium
GGAGTCTTAAAAGTCCTTTTTCCGGACGCATAGGTCCCGGCACATCATTCCACTTCGGACCGCCTACGGCACCTAATAAAACACTGTCGGAAGCCACACACTTATCCAGCATTTCCTGAGGAAGCGGGTCGCCCCACTTATCAATGGCGCATCCGCCCATATCCACATCATCATAAGTAAACTCGTGTCCGTAAAGTTTTGCTACATCATCCAAAACCTGTAATGCCTCGCCTACGATTTCTGGACCGATGCCGTCACCACGGATAACTGCAATATTCTTATTCATGGTTTAATCCTCCTTTAACGATGCAAGGAGCCCGCCTTTGGCGATAATATTCTGAATAAAATCGGGGAAAGGCTGTGCCTTGTATGTTTTACCGGTAGTTACATTTTCAATGACACCGGTGTCAAAATCTACTTTTACTTCATCGCCTGCGTTGATTTCTTCTGCTGCCTCAGGGCATTCCAAGATAGGAAGTCCGATGTTAATGGCATTTCGATAAAAAATTCTTGCAAAGCTTTTGGCAATAACGCAACCGGTTTTACAGGTTTTAATAACCAAAGGAGCGTGCTCGCGGGAAGAACCGCATCCAAAGTTCCAGCCTGCTACCATAACATCTCCGGGCTGAACGTTTTTCACAAATTCCGTATCGATATCTTCCATACAGTGAAGTGCCAATTCCTCAGCCTTCGGTGTATTTAAGTAACGTGCAGGAATAATTACGTCTGTATCTACATTGTCGGGATATTTAAAAACTTTTCCTTGTGTATTCATACTTATACCTCCTTCGGGCAGGTAATGTAACCTGTCAATGCACTTGCTGCGGCAGTTGCCGGGCTTGCAAGATATACTTCACTGTCTACATGACCCATTCTGCCCACAAAGTTACGGTTTGTGGTAGCAATACAGCGTTCTCCTGCTGCAAGAATTCCCATACATCCGACCAGGCAGGGACCACAGGTAGGTGTGGAAACCACTGCTCCCGCATCGATAAAAGCAGTCACATAACCGCGTTCTACACATTCTTTCATTATCTGCATGGTTGCGGGAATAATGATGCAACGCACACCATCGGCGACCTTATTGTCTTTTAAGTAACGATATGCAGTTTCCATATCTTCCATACGTCCGTTTGTACAGCTTCCGATAACAACCTGATCCACCTTAATTTCGGATAATTCAGTAGCAGGCTTGGTATTTTCAGGTAAGTGAGGACAGCTTACGATAGGAACCATCTTGGATAAATCAATTTCAATGGTCTGCTCATATTCCGCATCTGCGTCTGCTACAAATTCTACCGGCTGTCTTTCACATCTGCCTTCCATATAAGCGCGGGTTACATCATCTACGGGGAAAATACCGTTTTTTGCACCGGCTTCGATTGCCATATTACAGATGCAGAGACGGTCGTCCATGCTAAGGGTTGCCACACCTTCTCCGGTAAATTCCATACTTTTATAAAGAGCACCATCTACACCAATCTGTCCAATGATATAAAGAATTACGTCCTTACCGCTGCAATTTGCAGGAAGCTTGCCTTTTAATTCAAAACGGATTGCGGAAGGCACCTTAAACCAAGCCATACCGGTTGCCATACCTGCCGCCATATCGGTACTTCCCACACCGGTGGAAAAAGCACCAA
>CAZYVY010000135.1:0-1283 GCA_964651555.1 uncultured Lachnospiraceae bacterium
GAAAATAGCATTCTATATAATCAGCATCACCAGCTTAGCTGGTGGTGCTGATTTTTTCGTCACATTTACCAATTGCGTTCCCACTACTTTTCTAATACAATACACATACAAAGCATATTTTCTTTTAGTATAAGCAGTTTCGAACTTATACATCTTCCGGCAATATTGCCGTTCTTCCTTTCTCTAAAAGGAGTTCTTAAGAATCCATGCTTTATTTCACAAATCACAACACAAGCAGGGATTTAAGGGTCCTTGCGGAATAAGGAGGCAAGTGTATGGACTACACGAATATTTCTTTTACAGAAGATAAACTTACCGAACTAAGAGCGATAAGCAATGATATTATGCCGATGGCAGAGCGAAACTATAAGGACACTGTTTTTCGGATGCTTTTTCGGGAAAAGAGTGCATTGTTGAGTTTGTATAATGCGGTAAATAAGACGAATTTTACCAATGTGGAGGACTTAGAGATAACGATATTGGAAAATGCCGTATATATGGGGATGAAGAATGATGTTTCCTGTATGTTTGCATTTGAACTCAGTCTTTATGAGCATCAATCAACGGTGAATCCTAATATGCCTTTGCGGGACTTATTTTACGTTGCCGGGCAGTTGCAGAAACTTATTTCTGAGAAGAATTTATACCACAGCAAGAGTATACATATTCCGACACCACGTTTTGCCGTATTTTACAATGGTAGCACGCAAATGCCGGAGCGAATGGAATACCGTTTGTCTGACTTGTTTCAGAAGAAGATGGATTATCCTGAATTGGAATTGATTGTAACGGTCTATAATATTAATCCGGGAATGAATGAAGATTTATTAGAAGCTTGTCATCTATTAAAAGAATATATGTTATTTACTACAAAGATTCGAGAAAACCGAAAGACAATGGAATTGAGACTTGCAGTAAACAAGGCGGTTGAAGATTGTATTGGTGAAGGGATTCTCGCCGAATTTTTAAAAGCACAACGTGCGGAGGTAATTGCTATGAGTATTTTTGAGTATGATCATGAAAAACATATGAAATTAATTGAGGAAGATGCTCGCGAAGATGGACGCGAAGAAGGGCGTCGTGAAGGTCAGGAACGATTGCTTATACTATTGCAATATATGGAGAAAAATAATGAATTTCATCTTATAAGCAAACTGCATGATGAAGAATTCTTAGAAGAAATGTACCAAAAATATCAATTATAATTTGACATAGTATATTTAGAAGCAAGAAGTCGTTTAGGCGGCTTTTTGTTTTTTATTCATTTTTATTATTATTCCATC
>CAZYVY010000136.1:0-1238 GCA_964651555.1 uncultured Lachnospiraceae bacterium
ATTTTCTCAATTCTTCTCTTGCTTCCATAGTTCACCTCTTTATGCATTGCATAAATATATTGTATGATTTTTATTACTTACGGTCAATAACCTATTTTTATAAAAACAATGAACCTCGGCAAAAAACTTTACCGAGGCTTACTATAAATCTATTATTATATTCCATATTCGAAATAATACGTTCTTACTATTATGTCAGAATCCTATGCTTCGTTATATTTGTCTTTGTATCAATTTCTATCTCAATACCTTTGTCATATGTACTGTAAGATGAGGCTCCGGCAACCAGTTCGCCATCTTTTAAAACAGCCACACCTAGCCCTAGCTTTTTGTATGTTTCATCGTCTTTGTATTGAGGCACCAAATCCCCTGACCAGCCGTTTCTTTGACACATACGATATTCCGGTTCTTTTTTGATTGCATATCGTGTTACTTTCTTCGCTTTATATCTTAAACATTGATAGTTGTCAATACGTGAATGTAAACTCTACTTAAAAAGGCTCCTCACCGCCGCAGATGGCAGTGTGGGAGCCTTGGTGTGTCAGTTACCTGTTCCCTCATAGGCATTATGTTCAACATAAGCCATCATGGTATTGTATCTCCATGCGTGTGTAACGGCAATCAGCAGAGGAGTAATCGAAACAAGTATCGCATTTTTAATCAAAATACCGGCTATGAACACAGCTATGATACAAAGCCCGATGAATACCATAATAGCAATATGCTCTTTCAGCCACTTCTTCTTAAAGAACTCTATTTTATCCTTCAATGAGAAGCTGCTGGCTTTGATGGCCTGTGTCAGATTCTCCTCAGCGGCATCCTTATACTCGTCATCGGTTAATCTCTTTCCGCTAAGAATTTCATTGACACTAACACTAAAAAGCTCTCCTAAAACCAGCGTCGCATCTGCAGGCGGCAGATATACTCCCTCTTGTGTCAAGTAGTTGACAGATATTTTTCATACTAATTCAAACAGGCTTTATCGTCCAACCGACAGTCTATTTTATATGATTTTCTATTATCTGTAACTAAATGTCAAGGTTTTCTGCATGGCATTTCATAAATCTAAAGCCACTGTAACTCTACAATGGCTCTAACGGGGTATTTGTATTCAATTCTCAATTTAAAAACTCAGGCTCAACCTGAAATTTTCTGTTTACGCTGTTTACAAAGTACGGATCAACTCCACAAACAAGTCCGGTTTTAGCAATACCAGTCCACCATGTCCGAGTGTTGAA
>CAZYVY010000137.1:0-1205 GCA_964651555.1 uncultured Lachnospiraceae bacterium
AGGCGCTGTTTACAACATCACTATTAAGAACCCTGCTCATGTATGCAAGGGCGTTAAATCATTGGTTGTTGACGGACAGAACGTAGATGGATGCGTCATCCCTTACGAAAAGGACAAGGAAGTTTACAACGTAGTTGTAACAATGGGCTAATCCAAACTTCATACTTTTATAAAAAAGACCTCTCTCACGGATTCGTGAGGGAGGTTTTTTAGGTTGTGAACCGCATTGCAGGGCGGGATTGTGGTCCTCAGCACGATAATGATATATTCCATGCAGAACACGCTCCCGCTCGGATGACTGACGTAACAGTACTAGACTCATAGACGAATTACATTCGCTATTCGTCAAGTGCTGACGCAGTCATAACGGTTCTTTATGGAATATATCATATCTTTGCTGAGGAGATATCACAAAACATGCCCCGGAACGCGGAATTCACTATGTAGAAAAGTTGATATATTCATCCGTGTTCGAGGCATGCCTAAGCCCTTCTCTTACTGCTTTTCAAAGAATCCTAAATAAATCCAATAAAACAATGGTTTTTCGCAAAGAAATGTACTATAATATAGAAAGTGTGCGAATGCATGCATATTATATACATAAATGATATGTCTGTTTGCAGAACAATATTTGCATATTGCGCCATAAAGATTTTTATATTTCTATTAAGGACCGTTTGAGTACGTCGGTACTTAATGAGCAAATAAAATTATTTGCGAATTTAGTATCCGTTACGTACGAAACCGAGCGCAAGCGTGTCCGTAGAGAAATATAAAATATCTGCAGGCGCACAACGCATACCTTCCCGCAAACAGACTTCACGATGAAGAAATGGAGCCACTATGTATTACACAAACGTTTTAGACTTAATCGGAAACACACCCTTAATTTCTTTAAAAGAAACAACAGGGTTAAACATTTTTGCCAAGGCCGAGTTTTTGAACCCCGGCGGCAGCATCAAGGACCGTATCGCTAAGAATATGTTGGACGAAGCGGAACGTCTTGGCAAGTTAAAACCGGGTATGACCATTATCGAGCCCACCTCCGGCAACACCGGTATCGGTCTTGCACTTTGCGGTATCCGCAAGGGCTACAAGGTCATTATCGTTATGCCTGAAAATATGAGCGAGGAACGCAAGAAAATCATTCGTGCGTTGGGCGCAGAACTGATTCTGACACCGCCCGAATTAAGCATCGGCGGTTC
>CAZYVY010000138.1:0-1193 GCA_964651555.1 uncultured Lachnospiraceae bacterium
CGCTTCATAAAATCTTCCAGACTATTACATTGTTCTTTCTCATAAAAAGCCTGATTCACCGTTTCCATATAATTTTGTAAATGTTCTCCGTTTTTATGAATCCGTTCTCCTATACCTATCGTAGTATGCAATAAACTTTTGGTGCATTCCAGCATGTATACTTCATCCATATAAACCCTTTCAACGGTCTGTCACTGACAACAAAACGGTCTACCCGTTTTCGGATAGACCATTTTATTTACGATAACATTAAACCGTTCTATTTGATAAGATTTTTAATTTTATCACATTCTTCAGAAGTAAGTCCTCTGTCTTCTTTAATGATTTCAAGCATCTTGACTACATCGCCATCACACCAGAATTCGCAACAGTCAACCACTGTAGCAGCTTTGTAATCTTCCAACGGAATTAAACTGTGATAAACAAAGGATCGTCCACGGCGTTCCGCCTCCAAAAATCCTCTTTTTCTGAGTCTTTTAAGAAACGTAGACACGGTTTGGGGCGCCCACTCCTTATTATAAGTCCTGTTTACTATGTCCATAATTGCCGGCATAGACAACTCCAATTCAGGATTTGCCCAGATAGCTTTCATGACAAGTAATTCACATTCTGTCGCATGTTGAGCCCTCATCTGTAAACCTCCAAATATTCTGTTATTTTATTTTAAGACATCTCGTAAATCTTTCATTCCTACTACTGTCCTGTGCTGTAGTTAGGCGCCTCCTTCGTAATGTGAATGTCATGGGGATGACTTTCCTTCAACGAAGCGGCTGAAATCTTAACAAATTTGCCTTTTTCTTTTAATTCTTCAATGGTAGGAGTACCACAGTAACCCATACCGGAACGAAGACCTCCGAGCAACTGGAATACGGTATCTTCCACTGTACCCTTGTAAGCTACACGTCCTTCAACACCTTCAGGTACAAGTTTCTTTGCATCAGCCTGGAAATAGCGGTCCTTGCTTCCGTTTTCCATAGCCGCAATAGAACCCATACCACGGTATACTTTGTATTTTCTTCCCTGGAACAATTCGAAATCTCCGGGGCTTTCATCACAACCAGCAAAGATGCTACCCATCATACATACATTAGCACCTGCTGCAATCGCCTTAGTCATATCACCTGAATACTTAATACCACCGTCTGCAATAATGGGCACACCATATTCTTTTGCCACTGCATAACAATCCATAA
>CAZYVY010000139.1:0-1191 GCA_964651555.1 uncultured Lachnospiraceae bacterium
TTTCTATTATGTTTATTTCTTTGAGTACACTAAAAGGACATGCCAAACAAACCCCCGCTACAGGGCGGAAGTTCCCTTCCTTCTTTCTTTCTTTCTTTCTTTAGCGATTGTATCACAACTGCGCATTTTGCCAAGTCCCTTTTTGCAAATATTCGTGTTCATTTTACTATATTTTATTTTTCATTGCAAGGCAAAAAGAAATCTTATTTTAATGTCAAAAATCCTTATTTTTTCCACTATATTTTATCAATTTTCTCTAGGTATTTCACTTGACTAAGCACATTTATAAGAGTACAATAACTTAAGGTCTTTAATAAATAATTTTATAATAAAATATATAGGAGGATAAAACATTGAGAGAAGAATGGACAGGTTTTAAAGGCGAGTTATGGCAAAACGAAATCAATGTCAGGGACTTCATTCAGGCCAACTATGAACCCTACGATGGAGATGAGTCATTCCTTGCAGACGCAACACAAAATACAAAGGACTTATGGGATCAGGTATTAGACCTCACTAAGCAGGAAAGAGAAGCAGGCGGTGTTCTTGATATGGACACTAAGGTTGTTTCTACCATCGTTTCCCATGGCCCCGGATACTTAAATAAAGACAAAGAAACTATCGTTGGTTTCCAGACAGATAAGCCCTTTAAACGTGGTTTACACGTATTCGGCGGTGTTCGTATGGCTGAGAAAGCTTGTGCTGATAACGGTTATACATTAGATCCTGAAGTACAGGACTTCTACACAACATACAGAAAGACACATAACGCCGGTGTATTCGATGCTTATACACCCGAAATGCGTGCGTGCCGTTCTAACCACATTATTACAGGTCTTCCTGATGCTTACGGACGTGGACGTATCATCGGTGACTACAGAAGAATCGCTCTTTACGGTATTGACCGTTTAATCGAAGACAAGCAGGCTCAGAAGGCTTCTTTGGTTCGTCCTATGACTGATGACGTAATTCGTCTTCGTGAAGAAATTTCAGAACAGATTCGTGCTTTGGAAGATATGAAGAAAATGGCTGCATCTTACGGATGTGACATTTCAAATCCTTCAACAAACGTACAGGAAGCTATTCAGGGTGTATACTTTGGTTACCTTGCTGCAATCAAGGAACAGAACGGTGCTGCTATGAGTCTGGGTCGTACTTCTACATTCCTTGATATTTATGCACAGAGAGACT
>CAZYVY010000140.1:0-1170 GCA_964651555.1 uncultured Lachnospiraceae bacterium
TTAACGGTTTTTTGGAGAGCGGTAAAACCGAATTTATTCAGTTTACCATGCAACAGCCTTATTTTAAAAGCAAAGAAAAGACCTTGCTTTTACTTTGCGAAGAAGGAGAATTGGAATATGATGATGTCCTTTTAAAGGAAACCAATACCGTAATGGAAATCATTGAGCGTAAGGAAGATTTTAATTCGTCCAAATTGATGGAGCTTGAGAAAAAGCACAGACCGGGGCGTATTATCATTGAATACAACGGTATGTGGCCTTATAAGGATTTAAAGTTCCCCTGGCATTGGAAAATCGGTCAGCAGATTACCATCATCAACGCCCAGACATTCCCGATGTATTACACTAATATGCGTGGAATGATTGGTGATATGGTGCGTAAGTCGGAGTTGATCATTTTTAACCGTTGTGACGGCCTGACCAAGGAATTGCCTACGTATAAAAGAAATATGATGGCATTAAACCGTGAGGCTGAAATTGTGTTTGAGGATAAGGACGGCGAAGTGACGGCAACCATGGAAGAAGAACTTCCCTATGATGTGAAAGCAGACCACATTGATTTGACTAATGAAACATATGGTATCTGGTTCTTTGATATGTTGGATATGCCGGAGCGCTATGAAGGCAAGAGCGTAAGCTTCCTTGCGACTACGGTTCGTCCTAACGGATTTCCGAAAGGACATTTTGTGCCGGGCAGGCAGGCTATGACCTGTTGTGCGGATGATATTGCGTTCCTTGGTTTTGTGGCTAAATGGAAGGGCGCGGAAGAATTTGAGAATGGTACCTGGGTAAAAGTGACCGCGGTTGTGAAGTTTGAATACTGGGCAGATTACAACGGAGAAGGCCCTGTATTATACGCGACAGAAGTTGAGCCTGCGAAGGCACCGAAGGAAGAAATTATTAATTTAGTATAATTATTATATAAAATATTTTATTATGAATCCTATAATTATTGACGACGAAAAGTGCATTGGCTGTGGACTGTGTGTAAAAGACTGCCCCAATTCGCATCTTTATATTAAAAATAAAAAAGCGCAAGCAGTTGAAACCGGGTGTATTGAGTGTGGACACTGCTTTGCCATCTGTCCGATGAATGCAGTTAGAATAAAAGGTTATGACTGCACTGATGAATCCATCACCTCAATGGCTGAATTTGACAGCGATAAGCTT
>CAZYVY010000141.1:0-1165 GCA_964651555.1 uncultured Lachnospiraceae bacterium
TGATTATTATAAACTATTGTGCGAAGAGGCAGAGGAGTTTAACGGATGAATGCGGGTATTTTGACCATATACGGATTGAATAATTACGGAAATCGATTGCAAAATTATGCAGTATTTTCGACCTTATTTAAATTAGGGATAGATGCCGAAACTTTAGTTCCCTTACAGTGGAGCAAAACGCCTTATCGTGAAAAGTTGGAAGCTTCTGTTCGTGAGCTGTATGCACAGGACCCTTTGTTGGCCCAGGAACAAAATCCTTTGGTTGTGCGGCAGTTCAGATATGAAGAATTCAATGAATCCTATATCCCGGAAAGATATTTGGAGCAGGTTCGCTTTGGCGATAGTATTGCGAAAGAATACGATTTTTTTGTTACCGGAAGTGACCAGGTTTGGAATCCGCAGTTTAGGGACTCCTTAGGGCAATTGGAGAATCGGTTATTGGCATTTGCAAGTCCCGGCCAAAGGATTTGCTTTGCACCCAGTATCGGAATGGATGAACTGGATGAAAAATGGCATGAACTTTTTCACAGAGAATTACGCAAATACCCCTATTTAAATATACGCGAAAAATCAGGAGCGGAAATTATTAAAAAATTAACCGGTCGCGATGCAGAGGTAGTATTAGATCCCACATTTATGGTTAATCGTGATGAGTGGTTAAGCATGGCTAAGCCATTACCCGGTTTAGATGAAGAAAAGCCGTTTGTGTTGTATTACTTTCTCGGAAACGAGGAAGAAGAGATTCCCCGGGAAATGCGAAAGATTTTAGATGAAGAAATCGCTGAAAAAGGAATGTCAGAATATCGTATTCTGGATAAAAATGATCCGGTTATCCGTTCAGCAGGACCTTCAGAATTTTTATATTTATTCAATAAGGCATCCCTCATCTGTACAGACTCATTTCATGGTACAGTTTTCTCTATTCTTATGGGGAAACCCTTTTTGTTGTGTGACAGAAAATTGGTTATTGCCGATAAGGTTATTGATATGTCCAACAGAACCATATCGCTGCTGCAAACATTAGGCTTGGAAGAATTACTTCCGGATGCTAGAATATTAACAAGAGAAAATATCTGGAAAACAGATTATACAAATGCGTATAGCATTATAGAAAAAGAACAAATTCGGATGAATAAATTATTAAAGAAGGCTATGAGGTTAGATT
>CAZYVY010000142.1:0-1146 GCA_964651555.1 uncultured Lachnospiraceae bacterium
TCTACGTAACACATGACCAGACAGAAGCTATGACACTTGGTACAAGAATCGTAGTTATGAAGGACGGTGTTATCCAGCAGGTTGATACACCTCAGAACCTCTATGATAAGCCCCAGAACTTATTCGTAGCTGGTTTCATGGGTTCACCTCAGATGAACTTCCTTGATGCAATCGTAGAAGTACAGGGTGAAACAGCATACCTTAAGGTTGCTGGTCATGCTATCCCTCTTCCTCCCGCTAAGTCTAAGAAGTTAATCGAAGGCGGCTATGACGGAAGAAGCGTAACATTCGGTATCCGTCCTGAAGACGTATATGATAGCGAAATGTACTTAGAAGCTTCACCGATGAGCGTATTCGAATCTACCATTAAGGTATACGAATTACTCGGTGCAGAAGTTTACTTATACTTTGATCTTGAAATGTTCCCTATGACAGCAAGAGTAGATCCCAGAACTACAGCTAGACCTGGTGATGTAATCAAGTTTGCTATGGACGTTGAAAAGATTCACGTATTCGATAAGGAAACAGAGCAGGTTATCACAAACTAGTGATAGAATAGATGAAAAGGATGTACGAAAGTACATCCTTTTTTGTTTCATAAATTGACACATTGCGGTGAAAAGGGGTAAGATATACAAAATAAGCAAGTACTTTTTAAAAGGAAATCATATGAGTACATCAACATTTCATAAAATAACCAAATATCTGCCGGATGTTGTCAATGTCATTCTTTTGGCATTGACTATTTTGGGTGTGATAAAAACCTGCTTTGTTGGATTTGACATAGATGAGGCTTATGCCGTGACCCAGTCTTACCGCATGGTAATGGGGGATAATATGTTTTCGCAGATGTGGGAGTCCCATCAGATGAGTGCTTTCGGGCTGGCAATTTTTATCCTGCCCTACCTTTTATTTACGGGAGGACAGACTACAGGTATTGTACTTTATCTTCGTATTGTTGGAAGTATCATTCATCTGTCGCTTGGATGGTGGTTTTTCGAAAAAGCCCGGAAGAAATTCGGTATGACGGCAGGCATGTTGATTTTGTTTGCCCATGTTAATTTTTTGCCTAAATGGCTGACTCTGGCGGAGTTTGAAATTATGCAGTATTGGGCGGTTTGTATTATATTTCTTGCTTTGCTTACA
>CAZYVY010000143.1:0-1139 GCA_964651555.1 uncultured Lachnospiraceae bacterium
GAATTGGTTGGAAGAGTGCAAGAGGTAATTTGAGAGAGACATTCGAGGTCATGGATACGATTTACAGTATTGATGACATGGAGAATGGGGTTATGGGAAAGGTGTTTGCATAGGAGGCAAAAAATGAAAGCTTTAATTTTACATTTAAGTGATATACATTTTGAAAAACGTGGTGATGTGTCTAAGGAAAATATTAAAAGCATATAATATAGAATTACATCCGAAGGAGATTTTATTATGAAATTTGATATGGACACTTTATTACAAGAGACAAAGATGTTAGATTATAATTCTCCGACAATTCGTGATTTGATTAGCAAGCGAAAATGGAATGAGTTAGATGATTTTAATAAGATTAAGCAAATATACAATTATGTGAGAGACGAAATAAGGTTTGGGTATAACATTGATGACTCGGTTCCTGCTTCAAGAGTATTGAAGGATGGCTATGGTCAATGTAACACGAAAGGAACATTGTTTATGGCACTATTACGAGGAGCAGGTGTTCCTTGTAGAGTCCATGGTTTTACAATTGATAAAAAACTACAAAAAGGTGCAATGACCGGATTTGTGTATACAAATGCCCCGAAGAATATTTTTCATAGTTGGGTAGAGGTTTTTTATTTGGACAATTGGTATGAACTTGAAGCATTTATACTTGATAAAGAGTATTTAACAAAGTTACAAAAAATAAATTCCGGCTGCACAGGATCATTTTGTGGATACGGAGTCGCTGTATCAGATTTTCAAAATCCTATTATAGAGTGGAATGGGAATAATACTTATATCCAAAGTGAAGGAATTAACCAAGATTTTGGAGTTTACAATTCGCCGGATGAACTTTTGGTGAAACATCATCAAGAGATGTCGGCGGTTAAGAAATTTTTGTTTAGATATGTTGGCAGGCATTTGATGAATAAAAATGTAACTCGGATTAGAAATAGTCGAGTATAAATTACAAATAATATAAAGTAAAAGCGGCATAGGTTATCCTATGCCGCTCATTATTTTATATCAAGTTAAAATTAACTCAATCTTACTTCGCCTGTTCAAGAGCAAGTGTTACAGTTGTGATATCGCATACTTCTGCGGGTCCGTAGTACTGGATAGCACCGGGATATACGAAGCATGTTTCAACT
>CAZYVY010000144.1:0-1103 GCA_964651555.1 uncultured Lachnospiraceae bacterium
ACACATAATTCTGTTCTTCATCTCTGATAAAACAAGGAGCTTTAGGATTTACAAGATAAAGAGTAACTTCTTCATCATCAATTACACGAAGAGCATCAATTAAGAATTTAGGATTAAATCCAATCATTAAATCCTTGCCTTCTTTGTGAATGATTATTTCTTCATTCATACTTCCCACAACAGAATTAATCTTTAATTCCATAGTTTCATCGTTGATTGTAATAATTACCGGCTTTTTATCACCTTCTTTTACAAGAAGAGTTGCTCTGTCTATACAATCAAGGAAAATCTTGCGGTTTACGCTTAATTTGGTTTCATAATCTGTAGATAACATCTGATCAATCTTAAAATATTCACCTTCAATTAATCTGGAAACCATAATGGTATGATCAAATTCAAAGATAATATGCTTGTCAGTAAAATAAATGGTTACATCTTTATCTGCATCCCCACCAAGAATTTTCATCAATTCAATCAAACTCTTTCCGGGAACAATTACCTTCTTCGGTTCATAAGAATTCTTTAAATAAACTTTACGGATTGAAATTCTGTGACCATCCAAAGAAACTACTTTTAAACAGTTATCATTAATATCAAATAATTCACCACCCATTGCTTTGTTGGTATCATTATCACTGATAGAGAAGATAGTCTGACGAATGGTTTCTTTTAAAGTAAACTGTGAAACCATAATACCTTCCTGTCTGTCAATCTCAGGAATATCTGTAAATTCTTCAGGATTTCTACCAATAATGGTAAATTTAGATTTTTCACAAATAATGGTTGTTTTATAATTATCTTCTGTTTCAATTACTATATCACTGTCAGGAAGTTTACGTACAATTTCAGAAAATACCTTTGATTCTAAAGCAATAATACCTCTTTCAGCAATTAAACCTTCTACAATAGTCTGTATTCCAAGTTCCATATCATTTGCTACTAAACGGATGTTACCTTTGGTAGCATCAATTAAAATACATTCTAAAATAGACATGGTAGTTTTGGATGAAACTGCCTTAGATACAATTTGAACACCTTTTAAAAGATCTGATTTAGAAATGATAAGTTTCATAATGTGTATAAACTCCTTCCCGGGTTAAGGT
>CAZYVY010000145.1:0-1006 GCA_964651555.1 uncultured Lachnospiraceae bacterium
ATCTACATCGCCCTTATTCACTGCATGATATCTCTTATATGTATAAGGAGTAGGAAGTTCAACTTTACCATAGCGGATAACATGATTTTTTACCGATAATGTATTACCGGTTCTTGCTGCGGTAATCTTAGCCAATGCACCAAGGTCACCGGCATGAAGCTCTTTAACCTCAACAGGTTTATTACCCTGAAGAACATAAATCTTACCAATCTTTTCGTCTACGTCTTTTTCATCATTATATAAAAGATCATCTGTCTTTAATACACCGGACATAACCTTGATCATGGAGTACTTGCCAATATAAGGATCTACCAATGTCTTAAAGATATAAGCAGACTTTGTCTTGGAGAAGTCATAATTTGCTTCAAAAACTTCATTGGTCTTTAAGTCAATACCTGCAACCTGTCTGTTATCCGGCGAAGGTAAATACTTCACAATATCATCCAATAATGTATAAATGCCCTGACAAAGAACATTAGAACCCATAGAAATAGGTACGATACTTCTGTCGTTTACAGATACTCTTAATGCTGCTCTGATTTCATTCTCAGAGAAGGTTTCTCCTGCGAAATAGCGCTCCATCATATCTTCACTTGTTTCAGCAATTGCTTCCATCAGTGTTTCTCTGTAACTTTCAAGATATTCTTTATTCGCTTCGGGGATTTCACACTCGATAACTTCCTTGCCTTCCCAGCGATAACCGGTTTCAGTGATAACGTTAACATATCCTACAAACTTCTCACTCTCACGGATAGGAAGATGGAAAGGAGCAATCTTCTTGCCATACTTCTCTGTTAAATCTTCAACTACCTGACGGAAAGATGCATTATCGATATCCATTTCTGTTACAAAGAACATACGAGGGAGTTTGTACTTCTCACAAAGTTCCCATGCACGCTCCGTACCAACTTCAACGCCGGCCTTACCTGAAACAACGATAATTGCTGCATCTGCTGCACTGACTGCTTCTTCAGCTTCTCCTACAAAATCAAAGAAGCCCGGTGTA
>CAZYVY010000146.1:0-1004 GCA_964651555.1 uncultured Lachnospiraceae bacterium
ACCTTAACAGCACCTGCGAAAACGGCTTATACAGGTAAGGCAATAGAAGTAACCTGCACCAACAATATTCCCGATTTTACTCCTGTCATTACATATTCGGGAAATAAGCTGATTAACGGAAAACCGGTGATTCCCGGAACATATACAGCAACACTTAGATACGGAGAATCAGCCGGCGTAAGCTTAAAGTATACCATTACGGAAGCTGCTGCTCCGGCAAAACCCTATAAAATTGCCAACGTGGTTTCCGGCGTTCATGTATACTGGACTGCTGTAGAGGGTGTTTCAAAGTATGGTCTCTGGCGAAGCGAAACAGGTGTGAACGGAACCTATCAATGGATTGCCAACCCTACTGTTGCACACTTTACGGATACCAAGGTGGAGAGCGGTAAGACTTATTATTATAAAATAACCACATTGGATACCGTGAACAATGTACATTCTGCAAAGTCTGCGGCAATTGGTATTACTTATGTGGGAACTCCTGACATTACTTCCCGTGTAAACAGTGCTTATGGCATACGTTTGGGATGGAATAAAATAAGCGGAGCAACCGGATATGCCATTTATCGTAAGCCTTATTCCGGCAATGAAGCATGGACAAGAGTGGCAACAATTAGCGGCAACAGCACATTTACGTGGACAGATGAATCTGTCAAAACGAATAATGGAACCGTTTATAAATATACCATTCGTGCTTTGGCGGGAAGTGACAGCAAAACTTTATCAGGTTGCCGGGCAACAGGTCGTACCATGGTTCGGTTAACAAGCCGGACGTTGAGCAGTGCGGAGAAGACCGGTGCAACCTCCATTAAGTGTAGCTGGACAACTACAACTGCATGTAACGGATATGAAGTACGTTTTATGGTAGGTGATACAGTTTATCAAACGTACACCATCGGAAACTACAAAACCGGAGTAAAAACCTTTACCGACCTGAAAGCCGGACAGACCTACAAGATTCAGGTTAGAACTTACAAGAAAGTAGAAGGAGTGGGAACCTT